>NZ_JBFAGS010000013.1:0-159770 GCF_040653835.1 Micromonospora sp. NPDC050980
CGACGCCGCGCAGACCGTGCAGGTCTCCGCCTACCCCGACGCCTACGCCCAGTGGGAGCAGCAGGCCACCGACCTCGTCCACCAGCACTGGAACAGCTGAGAACCACACCGAAGGCCGGCACCCCGAAGCACGGGAGTGCCGGCCTTTCGGCGTTTCGGGGTATTCACGAGGCGTGCCGGTCTTTCCGCCGCACGTCACGCTGGGGACAATCGGGTGATGGATCATCCCCCCGAGCTCACCGTCGAGGCGCCCCGGGTCTGGGACCGGCCGGTCGTCTCCGTACCGGTGCTGATCTGCCTGTCCCTGGTCGGTGGCCAACTGCCGTCGTTCTCGACCGCGGCGAACCTCTACATTCTCGGCGCCGGCGGAGGGCTGATCTGGGTCGGCCTGAGCAACCGGGTTCCCCGGCGGCCAGCGCCGCGCCGGCTGCCGTCGGCCGCGCTGTGGTGGCTGGTGCCGGTCACCGTCTTCGGGGTCTTCGAGGGGGCGACCTTCGTGCTCTCCGTCGGCGACGACTTTCCCACGTTCTCCCGGCTGGCCGATCCGCTGCTCGAGGACCACATGGCCCGCTCGGCGGCCTGGTTCGCCTGGCTGGCCGCGTTCTGGGGACTGGTCCGCCGGTGATGCGCGCGCTGGCCGTCGGCGGCTTCCTGACCGCCCTGCTGCTGTTCGTGGCCGTCGAGTGGGCGGCTCGCCGGGAGGGTTCGCGGATCCCGTCCCTGGCCGACGTCTGTGCCTTCGTCATGCGATACGAGGTGGGGCCGGTGCCGGTGGGCCGAATCGGTCTGTTCGGCTTCTGGTGGTGGCTGGGCTGGCACTTTCTCGCCCGCTGAGACGCCGCCGAAAAGGGGTTCCCCTGTCCGCATTGCGGGAACCGTGGGCAGTATCTGGAAAGTGAACGTTAATTTGGGTGAGTGATCGGCGCTTCCCGGCGCTGGTCACGGGCGGTGGCACCGCACCCGGTGCCATCTCCCTCCAGGGTCAGATCGACCCGGGCTCACGCTGCCAGGCGAGCCGCTCCGGTGATCCCGGACCGCTGCCGGGCGCGCAGCAGGCCGACGACTCCGGTCGCGGCGCGGCGGTCGTCGCGTCGTCGAACAGGAGAGCGCCGGGTGCCCGTAGGGCCGCCGCTCCCCGGTGGCCCACACCCTGGAAGGACACACCATGCCGAGCAAGCGCAAGCCGCAGAACGACACCACCACCGACGAGGCGCGCGAGCAGATGCGTCGCGCGCTGCAGACCTCGATGGACACCCGTCAGTGACGCGGGCCGTCCGGCGGTGACGCCGGCCGGTCGGGGCGTTCGCAGCATCGTGAGCGACCCCACCGCCCGCGTCACCGCCGCACCGGCCGTCCAGGCCGGCGCGGCTACCTACTGGCTCGCCGCCGACCCCAGCCGGACCGAGCAGGCATCCCGTCGGCCGGGGTCGGTGACGTCGCCGCGCCGCGCAGCAACGGCGCTACCGTCACCCGATGCGCCGCATCCTCGTCGCCGGCAGCTCGGGCGCCGGCAAGAGCACGTTCGCCGGTGAGCTGGCCCGGCGACTCGACCTACCCCTGATTCACCTCGACCGTCACTACTGGCGGCCCGGCTGGGTCGCCCCTACCGGCGACGAGTTCCGCGCCGAGGTGGCCGCGCTGGCGGCCCGCCCGGCCTGGGTGATGGACGGCAACTACGCCAGCACCCTCGATCTCCGGCTGCCCCGCGCGGACCTGCTGGTGCTCTGCGACCCGCACCGGCTGCGGTGCCTGGTCCGGGTGCTGCGCCGCCGTTGGGCCCACCGCGCCGCGCCCCGGCCCGATCGTCCCGACGGCTGCCCGGAGCGCGTCGACCTCGACCTCCTGCGCTACGTCTGGCGCTACCCGCGTCACTCCCGTCCCCGGGTGCTCGGCGCCGTCGCCGCCCACGCCCCGACGCTGCCGGTGCGCCGGCTGCGCGGCCGGCGCGACGTGGCGCGCTTCCTGACGGGGCTGGGTAAGCAGCCCTAGGGGTTGCGGCCCTTACTGGCCGCGTGCCAGGATCGGCGCGATGAGCAGCCTCGCCACCCCCGCCACCGCCGTCTCGCCACGGCGGATCGCCGCGCTCGCGCTCCCCGCCCTGGTGGTGCTGGCCGCGGAGCCGCTCTACGTCCTCGTCGACACCGCGGTGGTCGGCCACCTCGGCCGGGTGCCGCTCGCCGCGCTCGCCGTCGGCGGCACGGTCATGACGCTCACCGCGTGGATCGGCACCGTCGTGGCGTACGGCACCACGGGGCGATCGGCCCGCCGGTTCGGCGCGGGCGACCGGGCCGCCGCGGTGGCCGAGGGCGTCCAGGCGTCCTGGCTCGCGCTGACCGCCGGCCTGCTGGTGGCGGTCGCCATCGGCGTCGGCGGGGGCGCGCTGGCGCGTACCCTCGCCGGCGGTCCGGGCGAGGTGGCCGACGCCGCCGCCGGGTGGCTGCGGATCGCGGCGCTCGGCGCGCCCGGCCTGCTGCTCGCCGCCGCCGGCAACGGCTGGCTGCGGGGCATCCAGGACACCCGCCGGCCGCTGCTGTTCGTGCTCGGCCCCAACCTGCTCTCCGCGGTGCTCTGCCCACTGCTCGTCTACCCGGCCGGGCTCGGTCTGGTCGGCTCCGCCGTGGCCAACGCGGTCGCGCAGACGCTCTCCGGCGGGCTCTTCGCCGCCGCGCTGGTGCGCGAGCGGGTCGCCCTGCGGCCCCGGCCGTTCGTGATCGGGCGGCAACTGGTGCTCGGTCGGGACCTGCTCGTGCGCGGCGTCGCCTTCCAGGCGAGCTTCCTGTCGGCGACCGCGGTGGCGGCCCGCTTCGGCGCCGCCGCGGTCGGAGCGCACCAGATCGCCGTACAACTCTGGTTCTTCACCGCACTGGTGCTGGACGCCCTCGCGATCGCCGCGCAGGCGCTGGTCGGCGCCGCGCTCGGCGGCGGCGACGCGGCCGGCGCGCGGTTCCTCGCCCGCCGCGTCGCAGTGCTCGGCGGCCTGTGCGGCGTGGCGTTCGCGGTGCTGATCGCCGCCGGCGCCGCCGCCGTGCCGTCGTTGTTCAGCTCCGACCCGCTGGTACGCGAGCAGGCAATGGTGGCGTGGCCCTGGCTGGTGGCGCTGCAACCGATCGGCGGCGTGGTGTTCGCCCTCGACGGGGTGCTGATCGGCGCCGGCGACGTGCGCTACCTGCGCAACCTCACCATCGTGGCCGCGTTCGGCGGGTTCCTGCCGGCGATCTGGCTGGCCTACGGCCTCGACCTCGGGCTGGGTGGCATCTGGGCCGGGCTGACGCTGTTCGTGGTGCTGCGGCTGATCGCGCTGCTGCTGCGGCTGCGCTCCGGCGCCTGGGTGGTGATCGGCGCGGTCCGCTGACGCCCGTCAGCAGGGCTGGTACGACCCTGGGCCGCCCATCCACGGCTCGACGACGAAGAAGCCTTCCCCCAGCCGGGCGCAGTCGGCGTTGCTGGTGGTCGCCTCCGCGGAGACGAGCCAGAGGCCGCGCTCGGCCGCGGGCAGTCCCTTCGGCCGGGGGACCTCCCACACCACCCGGTCCCGGATGGTGGCGATTCCGGCCCGACCCGGCGTCGTCCTAGGCACGTCGAAGGCGTACATCCAGACGTATTCCGTCAACCCGGGCGCGGTGCGGCCCGGTCGGCGGAGCGGTGCTCATGGCGTTCCCTGTCGGTCGTGCGGGAAGGGACGGGGTCGTGCGGGAAGGGACGGGTCGCGCGGTGCGGGGTCAGCAGGTGTCCGGCAGGTCGAGGGTCTTGTCCGGGTCGAAGACCGCGTCCGGGTCCGGGTCCGGCTCGGCGGGACCGCCGAACGACGGCCGGCCGAGCCCGAGCAGGCCCTTGTCCCAGGCCGCGCAGTCGATGTTCAAGGCGTACGAGTCGGCCTTCCTGATCCACAGTCCGGTGGAGTTCGGGCGCACGTCGTCGGGGTGCGGCACGCTCCACACCACCGTGTCGTGCACCACCACCACATCGGCGGCCGGCACCGCGCTCTCGGTGCGGAAGGCGTACGCCCAGACGAAGTTGGAGGTGATCTCCAGGATCCGGATGCCGTGGGGGTCCCTGGTGGTCCGGTAGCTGATCCGCCCCTTGACCCGGGGCTGGTCGGCGGTGAGCCGGGCGCCCGGGGCGAGCCGGGTGGCGTAGCTGCCCGCAGTGCCGGCGCGGAAGTCCTCCCGCAGGTCGTTCCGGGCGTCGGGCGCGAGTTGGCGGACCAACCGCTCCGGGTCCTGCGCGGCGAGGAACGCGCGGTCCAGCCGCCCGGTCACCAGGGCCTTGCGCACCCTGGCCAGCGCGTCGGTCACCTGCTTGGCGGTGAACGGGCCGGTGCGCTTCGCCCGGGGCAGCGCGATCCCGGCCGTGCCCGGCGGGAAACCGGCGGCCGGGGTGCCGTCGAACGGGCCGGCGGCCGGTGGCGGCGACGCCGAGGTGACGGCCTGTTCCCCGCTCGGCGGGCTGATCGTCGGGTGGGCCACCGGGGCCGCCCGCCGGCGCTGGAAGCCCTGGTAGCCGGCCGTGCCGACCAGCCCGAAGCAGGCGAGCAGCGCCAGAGCGACCGCGCCACCGAGCAGCTTGCCCGAGTGCCGCCCCAGGGCGATGCGCCAGCGTACGAGGCGGCCGGGCTCGGCTTCCGGAGCGGCCTGGCGGAGCCAATCGGGGACCCGCCCGAGGGCGTCCGCGGACAACGGGTCGGCGGAGTCGGGCTGGGGGGTGGGGCGGTGGTCGGTCATCTGGCTTCCCGGGGCGGCGGGACAAGGGCGCATGATCTTGGCATCGGAGCGGGGCGGGGCGGTATCCCCCGCAGGGTTGATCACCGCCGTCTGGCAGGCTTGGCGGTCGTGAGCGCAGACGGTCTGATCGTGGTCGACAAGCCCGGCGGCATGACGTCGCACGACGTGGTGGCCCGCATCCGGCGGTTGGCCCGGACCCGCCGGGTGGGGCACGGCGGCACGCTGGACCCGATGGCCACCGGAGTCCTGGTGATCGGCGTCGGGCGGGCGACCCGGCTGCTCACCTACGTGATCGGCGCGGGCAAGAGCTACGCCGCCACGATCCGGCTCGGTCAGGCCACGGTCACCGACGACGCCGAGGGTGACGTGGTCGCGAGCACGCCGGCCGGCACGGTCACCGACGACGCGGTGCGTATTGTGCTGGCCGCGCTCACCGGCGAGATCGACCAGGTGCCGAGTGCGGTCAGCGCCATCAAGATCAACGGTGAGCGGGCGTACAAGCGGGTCCGGGACGGGGAGGCGGTCGAGCTGCCGGCCCGCCGGGTCACCGTGTCCCGGCTGGACGTGCGGGAGATCCGCCGGGACCTGCCCGACGTGGTGGACGTGGACGTGGACGTGACCTGCTCGTCCGGGACGTACATCCGGGCCCTCGCCCGGGACGCGGGCCTCGCGCTCGGCGTCGGCGGCCACCTCACCGCGCTGCGCCGCACCGCGGTCGGCGGTTTCGACCTGACCGAGGCGGCCACCCTGGCGCAGCTCGAAGAACGCGCGCCGGAGGTGGTGAACCTGCCGCTGGACGCCGCCGCCGAGCGGTTCTTCCCGCGCCGGGACGCGACCGAGGCGCAGGCGCGCACGCTGTCGCACGGCGGCCCGCTCGACCCGGCCGGGATCGCCGGGCCGTACGCGGTCTTCGACCCGGCCGGCGGGTTGATCGCTATCGTCAGCGAGCGGGACGGGCGGGCCCGCGCGGAGATCGTCCTGGCCCCGGCCTGACGGCGCGCGGGCGGACAGGGGAGGAACGGCATGCAGCGGTGGCGGGGGTACGAGGCGGCGCCCGGCGGCTGGGGACGCTCGGTGGTCACCATCGGCGTCTTCGACGGCGTGCACCAGGGGCACCAGGCGACCATCGGCCACACCGTGACGCGGGCCCGCGAGCTGGGCGTCAAGTCGGTGGTGGTGACGTTCGACCCGCACCCGGCCGAGGTGGTGCGACCCGGCTCGCACCCGGCGGTGCTCACCGAACCGGCCCGCAAGGCGGAGCTGATCGAGGCGCTCGGCGTGGACGTGCTCTGCGTGGTGCCGTTCACCGTCGAGTTCTCCCGGCTGCCGGCCGAGGCGTTCGTGCACGACATCCTGGTCGAGCACCTGCACGCCGCGCTGGTGGTGGTCGGCGACAACTTCCGGTTCGGGCACCGGGCCGCCGGCGACGTGGCCCTGCTGGAGCGGCTCGGCCGCACCTTCGGCTTCGGCGTGGAGGGCGCGCCGCTGGTCGCCGAGGCGGGCACGGTCTTCTCGTCCACGTACATCCGGTCCTGCGTCGACGCGGGCGACGTGCGCGCGGCGGCGGCGGCGCTGGGCCGTCCGCACCGGGTCGAGGGCGTGGTGGTCCGCGGTGACCAGCGCGGACGTGAGCTGGGTTACCCCACCGCCAACCTGCTGACCCACCGCTACGCCGCGGTGCCCGCCGACGGGGTGTACGCGGCCCGGCTGGTGCGCCGGGGCGGCGAACCGCTCGCGGCGGCGGTCTCGATCGGCACGAACCCGACGTTCTCCGGGCGGGAGCGCCGGGTGGAGGCGTACGCGCTGGACTTCAGCGGCGACCTGTACGGCGAGCGGCTGGCCCTGGACTTCGTGGCGCACCTGCGCGAGCAGCGGACGTACGACGCGATCGAGCCGCTGGTCGCCCAGATCGCCGAGGACGTGGAGCGGACCCGCCGGGCGGTGTCCTGACCGCACGCCAGCCGTCCCGGGGCGGGGCTGGTAGGCTGGCCGTGACGTCGGCTGACCGACGGGGGCCTCGCGTGCCTGCACGACGCCGCGGGTGCGAGGAACCGGGTTGTCGCACCGGTCACCACGACCGCTCCGACAGACCTCACCGAACGACCCACGAAACAGGGAGAACATGGCGCTCGACCAGGAAGCCAAGGCCAAGATCCGCCAGGAGTACGCGACCGCCGAGGGCGACACCGGTTCGCCGGAGGTGCAGGTCGCGGTCCTGACCAAGCGGATCGCGGAGCTCACCGAGCACCTGAAGGTGCACAAGCACGACCACCACAGCCGCCGTGGGCTGCTGCTGCTGGTCGGCCGGCGCCGCCGGCTGCTCAACTACGTCCAGAAGAAGGACATCAACCGCTACCGGTCGCTCATCGAGCGGCTCGGCCTGCGCCGATGACCTGACGGGGGAGTGGCCGCTGCGCCGCTCCCCCGTTCCGGTACCACCAGAAGAACCCGGCCGCGCGACGACCCGAGAGGGAGCCGGTCAGCACCGGTCTCCGGTAGTGGCCCCCGGGAATCCCGGCGACAAGCCGGCCCACCCGGGCGCTTCGATCGAAGACCGGCCGCCTGAGCAGTTCCCGTGTCGTCGGCCGACGACGCGAAGGAGCACCACAGCACATGACCGAGACCAACCTCGGCACCGAATCCCGCACCGCCGTGATCGACAACGGGTCCTTCGGCACCCGTGAGATCACCTTCTCCACCGGCCGGCTGGCCCGGCAGGCCGCCGGCTCCGTCGTCGCCCAACTCGGCGAGACGGTCGTCCTCTCCGCCACCACCGCCGGCAAGCAGCCGCGCGAGTCGTTCGACTTCTTCCCGCTGACCGTCGACGTCGAGGAGCGGATGTACGCCGCGGGCCGCATCCCCGGCTCGTTCTTCCGCCGCGAGGGTCGGCCCAGCGAGGACGCCATCCTCACCTGCCGGCTGATCGACCGGCCGCTGCGCCCGTCGTTCGTCAAGGGCCTGCGCAACGAGGTCCAGGTCGTCGAGACCGTGCTGGCGCTCGACCCGCAGCACCCGTACGACGTGGTGGCCATCAACGCCGCCTCGATGTCGACCAAGCTCTCCGGCCTGCCGTTCTCCGGCCCGATCGGGGCGACCCGGGTCGCGCACGTGGACGGCCAGTGGGTCGCCTTCCCGACCCTGGAGGAGCTGGCCCGCGCCACCTTCGACATGGTCGTGGCCGGCCGCGCCCTGGCCGACGGCGAGGTCGCGATCATGATGGTCGAGGCCGAGGCCACCCCGAACGCGGTGACCCTGATCTCCGGCGGCGCCACCGCGCCGACCGAGGAGATCGTGGCGAGCGGCCTGGAGGCCGCCAAGCCGGCCATCCGTGAGCTGTGCCGGGCGCAGAGCGAGCTGGCCGAGGTGGCCGCCAAGCCGGTCAGCGAGTTCCCGGTCTTCCTGGACTATCAGGACGACGCGTACGACGCGGTGGCCGACGTGGCCCGCGCCGAGGTCGCCGAGGCCCTGAAGATCGCCGGCAAGGCCGACCGCGAGGAGGCCCTGGACCGGATCAAGGCCAAGGTCGCCGAGGAACTGACCGGCCGCTTCGAGGGCCGCGAGAAGGAGCTGTCCGCCGCCTTCCGCTCGCTGACCAAGTCCGAGGTCCGCAACCGGGTGCTGCGCGAGCAGGTCCGCATCGACGGCCGCGGCCCGCGTGACATCCGCCCGCTGACCGCCGAGGTCGGCGTGCTGCCGCGGGTGCACGGCTCGGCGCTGTTCGAGCGCGGCGAGACCCAGATCCTGGGCGTCACCACGCTGAACATGCTGCGCATGGAGCAGATGGTGGACACGCTCTCCCCGGAGAACCGCAAGCGCTACATGCACAACTACAACTTCCCGCCGTACTCCACCGGCGAGACCGGCCGGGTCGGCTCGCCGAAGCGGCGCGAGATCGGTCACGGCGCGCTGGCCGAGCGGGCGCTGATCCCGGTGCTGCCGTCGCGCGAGGAGTTCCCGTACGCCATCCGGCAGGTCTCCGAGGCGCTCGGCTCCAACGGCTCCACCTCGATGGGTTCGGTCTGCGCCTCGACGCTGGGCCTGCTCTCGGCCGGTGTGCCGCTGAAGGCGCCGGTCGCCGGCATCGCCATGGGCCTCATCTCCGACGAGGTCGACGGCAAGACGCAATACGTCACGCTCACCGACATCCTCGGCGCCGAGGACGCGTTCGGCGACATGGACTTCAAGGTCGCCGGCACCCGTGACTTCGTCACCGCGTTGCAGCTCGACACGAAGCTCGACGGCATCCCGTCGGACGTGCTGGCCGCCGCGCTCCAGCAGGCGCACGAGGCCCGGCAGACGATCCTCGACGTGATGCAGCGGGCCATCGAGGCGCCGGCCGAGATGTCGGACTACGCGCCGCGGGTCACCACCGTCAAGATCCCGGTCGACAAGATCGGCATGGTGATCGGCCCGAAGGGCCAGACCATCAACGCCATCCAGGACGAGACCGGCGCCGAGATCTCCATCGAGGACGACGGCACCATCTACGTCGGCGCGACGAACGGCCCGTCGGCCCAGGCCGCGGTGGACCGGATCAACGGCATCGCCAACCCGACCCTGCCGAAGGTGGGGGAGCGGTTCCTCGGCACCGTGGTGAAGACGGCCGCGTTCGGCGCCTTCATCTCGCTCCTGCCCGGCCGCGACGGCCTGCTGCACATCTCCAAGGTGGGCGACGGCAAGCGGGTCGAGAAGGTCGAGGACTTCCTCAACGTCGGCGACAAGGTCGAGGTCGAGATCGCGGACATCGACGCCCGCGGCAAGATCTACCTGGACAAGATCCGTCCGGAGGGCGCCGAGGCACCGGCCGCCGGTGAGGCCGCCGGCGGCGAGCGTCCGGCCGGCCGGGACCGCGGCGGCGACCGTGGCCCGCGCGGTGACCGTGGCGGCGACCGTGGCGGCGAGCGCCGCTCGGAGGGTGGCGAGGGCGGCGACCGGCCGCGTCGCCGCACCCGGCACAGCTGATCACCGACCGGCCCGGGTGACGCACGCGCGTCGCCCGGGCCGGCCCACGGCTCCAGGTCGCGCTGCGGACTGGGGCCGTCGTTCGTCCCACCCACCCTTCGTGGCACGGAGAGCAGGTCTGTCGTGAGTTCGTCCTCCCCGGCACGGGCGGTCACCCGCACCCTCAGCGACGACCCGCTCGGCGGCACCGTCCGCCGCACCGTGCTGCCCAGCGGGCTTCGGGTGCTCACCGAGGCGATCCCGGCGATGCGCAGCGTCTCGTTCGGCATCTGGGTGGCGGTCGGCTCCCGGGACGAGAACGGGCCGCAGGCCGGCGCCGCGCACTTCCTGGAACACCTGCTCTTCAAGGGCACGAAGAAGCGCAGCGCGCTGGAGATCTCGGCCGAGATCGAGGCGGTGGGCGGCGAGACCAACGCGTTCACCACCAAGGAATACACCTGCTACTACGCGCGGGTGCTGGACGAGGACCTGCCGCTGGCCATCGACGTCATGTGCGACGCGGTCGCCGACTCGGTGCTGGCCGCCGCCGACGTGGAGACCGAGCGCGGGGTCATCCTCGAAGAGATCGCCATGCACGACGACGAGCCCGGCGACGAGGTGCACGACCTGTTCGCCCGCGCGGTCTACGGCGACCACCCGCTGGGCCGGCTGATCTCCGGCACCGAGGAGACGGTCACGCCGATGACCCGGCGGCAGATCCAGGGCTTCTACCGCAGCCGGTACACCGCGCCGCAGATCGTCATCGCCGCCGCCGGCAACCTCGACCACGCCGCCGTGGTCAAGCTGGTCCGGCAGGCGCTGCGCGGCACCCCGCTGGACACCGACCCGGCCGCGCCGGCGCCGCACCGCCCGCGGACCCCGGCGGTACGCACGCAGCCGGCCGCCACCCTGGTCGAGCCGAAGGAGACCGAGCAGGCGCACGTGCTGCTCGGCTGCCCGGCCATCGACCGCACCGACGACCGGCGCTTCGCCCTGGGCGTGCTCAACAACGTGCTCGGTGGCGGCATGTCCAGCCGGCTGTTCCAGGAGATCCGGGAGCAGCGCGGGCTCGCCTACTCGGTCTACTCCTACGCCAGCCAGTACGCCGACAGCGGCGTGTTCGCCGTCTACGCCGGCTGCGCGCCCGGCAAGGTGGACGAGGTGCTGGCCCTGACCCGCGCCGAGCTGGCCCGGGTGGCGACCGACGGCGTCACCGAGGCCGAACTGGCGCGGGGCAAGGGGATGAGCAAGGGCTCCTTCGTGCTGGGGCTGGAGGACACCGGGTCGCGGATGAGCCGGCTGGCCAAGGGCGAGCTGCTCTACGGCAACCTGATGCCCGTCGACGAGCTGCTGGCCCGGGTGGACGCGGTGACCCTGGCCGACGTGAACGGCCTGGCGGCCGAGCTGTTGGCCCGGCCGATGTCGCTGGCCGTGGTCGGCCCGTTCGACTCCGGCGCTTTCACCGTCGGTCGCTGACCGGTCCGCCCGGTGGGGCGCGTCCCGATTGGGATAGGTTGTGCCCCGTGACTGACGTGCGGGAGAAGGACCCGGCCGAGGTGGCCCGGGTCGGCGTGCTGGGTGCCCGGGGCCGGATGGGCATGGAGGTCTGCAAGGCGGTCGACGCCGCGTCCGACCTGGCACTGGTCGCGGCCGTCGACCAGGGCGACGCCCTCGACGCGGTCGCCGACGCCGGCGTGGTGGTCGACTTCACCACCCCCGACGCCGTCATGGACAACCTGCGCTGGTGTGTCGAGCGGGGCATCCACGCCGTGGTGGGCACCACCGGCTTCACCGAGCGGCGGCTGGACCAGGTGCGGGAGTGGCTGGCCGGCCGGCCCGGCGTGGGCGTGGTGATCGCCCCCAACTTCGGCATCGGCGCGGTGCTGATGATGCAGTTCGCGGCCCGCGCGGCCCGGCACTTCGAGTCCGTCGAGATCGTCGAGCAGCACCACCCGCGCAAGCTGGACGCGCCCAGCGGCACCGCCACCCACACCGCCCGGCTGATCGCGGCGGCCCGGGCCGTGGCCGGGCTCGGCCCCGCGCCGGACGCCACCCGCGACGAGGTGGCCGGCGCCCGCGGCGCCGACATCGACGGGGTACGCGTGCACGCGGTGCGCGCCACCGGTCTGGTCGCCCACCAGGAGGTGCTGTTCGGCACCACCGGCGAGACGCTCACCATCCGGCACGACTCGTACGACCGGGCCTCGTTCATGCCCGGCGTGCTGCTGGCGGTGCGCGAGGTCGGCCGCCGGCCCGGTCTGACCGTCGGCCTGGACGCCCTGCTCGACTGACTGTGCGTAAGGAGGGGCCCCCTGTTAACGCATTCTGCATAACAGGGGGCCCCTCCTAACACGTCCGCGACCGGGCTCGGCGGTCCGTAGGTGCGCAACGGCGGTCAAGCGGCACCGGCCACGCCGGGTGCAGGCTGGGCGCATGAACCGGAACGACGGACTCACCATCCTCCTCGACGTCCTCCAAGCGGCGCTCGACGATCCGTCGGCGGGCCCGGCGGGGCTGGCCGCCCGGGCGCACCTGTCCCGGTTCCACTTCGACCGGCTGGTCGCCGCGGCCACCGGCGAGCCGCCGGGCGCGCTGCGCCGGCGACTGCTCCTGGAACGGGCGGCGCACCGGCTCGTCACCAGCGACCGGACCGTCCTCGACATCGCCGTCGAGGCCGGATACGGCTCGCACGAGGCGTTCACCCGCGCCTTCCAGCGGTCGTACGGTTTCGTCCCGACCGCGGTCCGGCGGCGCCGGCCGCTGACCTTCCGCGAGCTGGAGCTGCCCTGCCCCAGCGGCGTCCACTTCCAACCGCCCGGTGGCCTGCGGCTGCCGGCCGCGCGTCAGGAGACCACGATGAACGTTCTCCAACACCTCGTCGACCACCACGTCGAGACACTCACCGCGATCATCGACCGCGCCGGCGGCCTCGACGAGCGGGTGCTCGACCAGCCTGTCACCGTGTCCGTGGAGACGATCGACGAGCAGCCGACCCTCCGCTCGCTGATCAACGCCATGGTCACGCAGGAGGAGCACTGGCTGTCCGCCCTGCGCGGTGGCGACTGGCCCGACGAGAGCGACCGGTCGGTGCGCGGTCTCGCCGCCCGGCACGCCGTCGCCGGGCGGGACTGGCGGGCGTTCGTGGCCCGGACGCTGGCCGCCGGCTCCCTGGCGGACACCTTCGTCGACACCACCTGCGCGCCCCCGACCACCCACACGCTCGGCGGCACCATCGGCCACGTGATCACCTTCGCCGCCGTGCGCCGGACCCTGGCCATCGGGGCCCTGCGCAGCGCCGGTGTCACCGACCTTGGCGCCGGCGACCCTCGCCCGTACCTCGACCACGCCGCCCGCGCGTAAGGAGGGGTCCCCTGTTAACGCATTCCGCATAACAGGGGGCCCCGCCTAACCCGCCTGCCGCCCCGGCTCGGTGAAATGGATGGTCGGCGGGTGGGGGTGGTCCTAGGCTGGCGGTCATGATCGACTCTGGAGAGCGTGACCGCCTCGGTCGCCGGGTGACCCTGCGCCCGGTGGGCGACGACAACTGGCGGCCGGTGGCCGACGTGGCGCCGCGCGACGACCAGCGCGCCTTCGTGGCGGCGCTGGCCGCCCGCTACCTGCTGCTGACCGCGCACTCGGACGTCTGGAACTCGCTGGCCGTCTACGCCGGCGAGAACGTGGTCGGGCACGTCATGTGGGGTGTGGACGACGACGGCTCCCGCTGGATCGGCGGCATGGTGATCGACGCCGCCGAGCAGGGCCGGGGCCTGGGTCGCGCCACGGTGCGCACGCTCACCGGCTGGCTCGCCGAGGCCGGTCACCCGATCCGCCTGAGCTACCACCCCGACAACACCGCGGCGGCAGCCCTCTACATCTCCCTCGGCTTCCACCCCACGGGAGCCATGGAGGACGACGAACTGGTAGCCGAACTCCTCCCGTCCTGACCCGTGATCAAGGAGTTTGCGTCAACCCTGGGCCGCCGGGACGGCACAAACTCCTTGATCGACCGCAGTGGGGGAGATCCACAAGGCCGCCAACTTCATCATCGACGCATCGGTGCGGGGGAGAGGGGGGTGCGGGGGGTGGGGATGTGGGCGGGCTTGAGGGCGGGGGGGAGGTCCTTCAGGGTGGGGTGGCCGGCGTGGTCGACCGCCGCGGTGACCGGGGTGCCGGCGATGCGCAGGTTGGCGGCGCTCAGCGCGCCCAGTTCCGGGCCGGCCAGCGGACGCAGGTCGACTCGGCCGTTCGGCACGTCGGGATAGACACCCAGACCGGCCTGGAGCAGCAGCACGGACGCCGCCGCGGACCACGCCTGCGGACGGCAGGCGGCCGGGTAGGGCACCGGCCGGCCCAGCGTCGCCCGGTCGTCGCCGCCGTACAGCTCGGGCAGCCGGTAGTCGAACGCCTCGGCGGCGGCGAGCAGACCGTCGGCGAGGCGTAGCGCCGCTTTCCGGTGCCCGTCGCGGGCCAGCCCGGCGAGCACGATCGCGGTGTCGTGCGCCCAGATCGAACCGCAGTGGTACGACAGCGGGCTGAACCCGGCGTCGTCGGCGGACATGGTGCGCAACCCGAAGCCGCCGGCCATCGCCTCGGTCGACAGCAGCGCCGCGACCTGGGCCGACTCGTCGTCCGACAGCAGTCCGGTGCCGAGCAGGTGGCCGATGTTGCTGGTCAGTGAGTTCACCGGACGCTTGTCGCGGTCCAGGGCCAGCGCGGGCTGCGGGCCGTGGCGGCCGTCGACCCAGAACGTGGACCGGAACCGTTCGGCGAGACGCTCGGCGTGGCCGCGCCAGCGATCGGCGCCCGGGCGGCCGAACGCGTCCAGCAGGTCCGCTCCGTCCGTCGCGGCCCGGTACGCGTACCCCTGCACCTCGGCCAGCACGATCGGCGGCGCGGCCAGCCGGCCGTCGTGGAAGCGCACCGCGTCGCCGGAGTCCTTCCAGCCCTGGTTGGCCAGGCCGTGGCCGGTGGTGTCGACGTACTCGACGAAGCCGTCACCGTCGGCGTCGGCGTGCTCGCCGAGCCAGCGCAGCGCCGCCTCCAGGTGCGGCAGCAGCGGCTCGATCTGGTCGGCGGGCAATCCCCAGCGCCAGGCGTCGTGCAGCAGGCTGACCCAGAGCATCGTCGCGTCGACGGTGCCGTAGTAGGCCGGCGGCAGCCGGAGCCCCTCGTTCGGGGCGAACTCGTGCCGGCGCAACTCGTGCAGGATCTTGCCGGGCTGTTCGCCGGTGGCCGGGTCGACCCGGCTGCCCTGCCGGCGGGCCAGCACCCGCAACGTGCCGGCGGCCAGCTCGGTGCCGAGCGGCAGCATCATCCGAGCGGCCCAGAGGCTGTCCCGGCCGAACAGGGTGAGGAACCAGGGCACGCCGGCGCCGAGGAAGACGTCCTGCGGGTGGGCCGGTTCGGCCAGCCGCAGCCCGCGCAGGTCGGCCAGGGAGCGGTCGAGCAGCCGCACCAGGCGGCGGTCGTCGGCGTCGACCCGTGGCTCGGCCCAGCCGGCGTCCGGCGGTGCGGCGGTCACCACCGCTCGCGGGTCGGTGACGGCGAGCCGCCAGCGCAGCGTGGCCGGGCTGCCGGGGGTGACGCTGACCGGCCAGCTCAGCCGCGGCGCGGCGGCCCGCTCGCCGGTGGCGTCGACGGTGGCGTCCTCGCCGGTCACGGTGACGGTCAGCCCGTCGGCGACCCACCGCACCCGGCCCGGCCCACCGGACTCGGCGGCCAGCGGCGTGCCCGGCTGGCCGACCTTCACCTGTTCGATCGGGGCGAGGTCGCAGGCCAGGTCGACGGTGACGGTGGCGCGCACCGGGTCGGCGGCGGTGGAGGACACCACGATCTCCTCGGTGAGACCACGCGGGCCGGCCTGCCGGGTGCGCTCGACCCGGACGGTCGGGTCGGGAACGGCGTCACCGAGCCAGCGGGCCAGGCCGACGAAGCGGGCACCGTGCGGGCCGGCGGCGCCATGCCCGATCGGCTCCGGCTCCCGTTCGTCGAGGCGCAGCTCGGCGCGGGAAAGCACCCGGGCGTCGGCGTGGAAGACGCCCTGCACGCCGTGCGCCCGGAGCTGACCGGCCGCGTCGCCCAACGTGCTCGTGGGGGCGTGCGCCACGCCGACCAGGTCGTGCAGCAGCGGTTGCAGGTGGCGATCGGTCACGGGTGACTCCTGGTGCTGATCGGGTGGCCGCGGACGTCTTGACAGATGGCCGCGACCGGGTGCACAGTGCGAAACATTCCAGAAACTTTGAACGATCTAATCCTGCCCCATCAGCATTGGATCGTTCAAGGCGGCGAGAGGGATTTCGTGGGAGAAAAGGTAACCATTGCCACGGTGGCGCGGCATGCCCAGGTAAGCCGGCAGACCGTCTCCAACGTGCTCAACGCGCCACACATCGTGCGCGAGGACACCCGGCGGCGGGTGCACGAGGCGATCACCGCGCTCGGCTACCGGGCCAACCAGGCCGCACGGCAGATGCGGACCGGGCGGTCCCGGCTCATCGCGGTCCGCATCGAACCCACCCGCGACGGCATCAACGGCTCGGTCCTCGACCGCTTCCTGCACGGCCTCACCGAGACCGCCGACGCCTCCGGCTACCGGGTCCTGCTCTACACCGCCCGCGGCGACGAGCAGGAGATCGCCACCTACGACGACCTGCTCGGCGCGTACGACCTGGACGCGTTCGTGCTCACCGGCACCAAGCACGGCGACCCGCGCACCGCGTGGCTGGCCGAGCGGCAGGTGCCGTTCGTGACCTTCGGCCGGCCCTGGGACACCCCCGAGGCGCACCCCTGGGTGGACGTCGACGGCGCCGCCGGCACCGCCCAGGCCACCCGGCACCTGCTCGCCGCCGGCCACCGGCGGATCGCCTTCGTCGGCTGGCCCGCCGGCTCGGGCGTCGGCGACGACCGGCGCGCCGGCTGGCGTACCACGATGGCGGAGGTCGGCCTGCACGACGCCGCACCGGACCGCGAAACCGAGGACGGCATCGCCGAGGGGCAGCGTGAGGCGCGCGCGCTGCTCGCCCTCGACGCGCCGCCGACCGCGGTGCTCTGCGTCAGTGACTCGCTCGCCCTCGGCGCCTGGCAGGCCGCCCGCGACGCGGCGGCCGACCTCGCCGTCATCGGCTTCGACGACACCCCGGTGGCCGCCGCGGTCGGGCTGAGCAGCGTCAGCCAACCGCTCGGCGAGGCCGCCGCCCGCTGCGTCGAGCTGCTCACCGGGCTGCTCGACGGGCAGCGACGCGACCCCCGACTGCTGCTGAACCCTTCGCTGGTGCTCCGGCACTCGGCGTGACCCCATCCCCCACCAGGAGAAACAGATGACACCTCGCACGCTCACCAGGGCCGCGGTGGCCGGCCTCGCCGCCGTGGCGCTGCTCGGCTCCGCCGCCTGCGGCAGCGGCTTCGACGACTCGGCCGACACCGAGCAGTCCAGCGGCCCGGCCAGCCTCCAGATCCTGATCGGCTCCTCCGGCGACGCCGAGACCACGGCCGTCAAGGACGCCGCCGCCAAGTGGGCCGGCTCCTCCGGCAACAGCGCCACCGTCACCCCGGCGCAGGACCTCACCCAGCAGCTCGGGCAGGCGCTCGCCGGCGGCACCCCGCCGGACGTGTTCTACGTTGACGCGGCCCGCTTCGCCGACTACGCCAGCGTCGGCGCCCTGGAACCGTACGGCGACAAGATCAGCAACTCCGACGACTTCTACGAGAGCCTGCGCACCACGTTCACCTACGACGGCAAGCTCTACTGCGCGCCGAAGGACTTCTCCACCCTGGCGCTCCAGATCAACACCGACCTCTGGGCGAAGGCCGGCCTGACCGACGCGGACGTGCCCACCACCTGGGACCAGCTCACCGCCGTCAGCCAGAAGATCAAGGCGAAGGGCCAGGTGGCGCTCGCGCTCGGCGACACCCGGGACCGCATCGGCGCGTTCCTGGTGCAGAACGGCGGCTGGCTGATGAGCGACGACGGCAAGCAGCCGACCGCGGACACCCCGGAGAACGTCCAGGCCCTCCAGTACGTCAAGTCGCTGCTCACCAACGGCTACGCGAAGTACCCGAAGCAGCTCGACTCCGGCTGGGCCGGTGAGGCGTTCGGCAAGGGCAAGGCCGTGATGACGATCGAGGGCAACTGGATCAAGGGTGCCCTGCAGAACGACTTCCCCAACGTGAAGTACAAGGTCGCCCCGCTGCCGGCCGGCCCGGCGGGCAAGGGCACGCTCTCCTTCACCCAGTGCTGGGGCGTCGCCGCCAAGTCCAAGTACAAGGAGCAGGCGATCAAGTTCGTCGAGGCGATGACCGCCGGCGATCAGCAGATGGCCTTCGCCAAGGCGTTCGGCGTGATGCCGTCCCGCCAGTCGGTGCGCGACCAGTACACCAGCGCCTTCCCGGCGGACCAGCCGTTCATCGACGGCGTCGAGTACGCCCAGGGCCCGGTGAACGCCCCCAAGATGGACAGCGTGCTGCGTGACCTGGAGGCCGGCCTGCAGGGCCTGGCCACCGGCGACCCGAAGACGATCCTGGCCAACTTCGACAAGAACGCCAAGGCGGCGCTCGGCGGCTGAGGTGTGAGGAGGGGCCCCCTATTAACAGACGGGTGTTAACAAGGGGCCCCTCCTTCCACCTCCCCCGAGCGAAGGAGGAGGGAATGGCAACGGACACGCTCACCACGCCCGGCACCGCGTCGGCCCGCCCACCACGCCGCCACCGGGGCGGCATCCGCGGCAACGAGAACGTCGCCGGCTGGCTCTTCGTCGCGCCGGTGATCGTGATCCTCGGGCTCTTCCTGCTGCTGCCGATCCTGATGGCGCTCTGGGTGAGCCTCACCGGCTGGAACGGCCAGGGCAGCCCGTTCACCGGCGACGTGCCGTTCGTCGGCGGGGACAACTACAGTCGGCTGTTCGCCGAGGACGGCCTCGCCCGCCGCGACTTCATGACCGCCATCCGCAACAACGTCTACTACGTCGGGATCGTGGTGCCGGTGCAGACCGCGCTCGCGCTCGGTCTCGCCCTGGTGGTCAACAACCGGCTGCTCCGGGGGAAGGGCTTCTTCCGCAGCGCGTTCTACTTCCCCTCGGTCACCAGCTCGGTCGCGATCAGCGTGGTGTTCCTCTTCCTGTTCGCCAACTCCGGCGCGGTCAACCGGCTGCTCGGCCTGCTCGGCATCACCGGGCCGGAGTGGTTCGCCGACGGCCGGGGCGTGCTGCACCTGCTGCTCGGCGCGTTCGGCGTCGACAGCGCGCCGGCGGCGCTGGCCTCCGGCGGCCCGTTCGGGCTGAGCTGGTGGGAGTGGCTCTCCGGGCCGAGCGTCGCGATGACGTCGATCATCTGCCTGGTCATCTGGACCACCTCGGGCACGTTCATGCTGATGTATCTGGCCGCGTTGCAGAACGTGCCGGTGGCGCTCGACGAGGCCAGCACGCTCGACGGGGCGAGCCGCTGGCAGCGGTTCCGGTACGTCACCCTCCCGCTGCTCAAGCCCACCACGTTCCTGGTGGTCACGCTCGGACTGATCGGCTCCTGGCAGGTCTTCGACCAGGTGTACGTGATGAGCCAGGGCAACCCGGCCAAGACGACGCTCACTCCGGCGTACCTGTCGTACCGCACCGCGTTCCGGGACTTCGACTACGGCTCCGGCGCGGCCATCTCGTTCGTGCTGTTCCTGATCATCATCCTGCTCACCCTGTTCCAGCGCCGGCTGATGGCCGACCGGGACGGCCCCCGGCGTGGCCGGTGGTGGCGGCGACGCGTACCGGAGGGGTCCTGACATGGCCGTGCTGACCGACCGGCCGGCGCCCGTCGCGCGCCGCGCCGACCGCGGGCCGCGGGCCCGGGTCAACCGCCTCCTGGGGTACGCCGTCCTGGTCTTCTTCGGGCTGGTCTACCTCTACCCGTTCGTGATCCAGCTCGGCAACTCGCTCAAGACCGAGCCGGACGCGGCGGCCAACCCGCTTTCGCCGTGGCCCGACCCGCTCACCCTGGCCGGCTTCGAGCGGATCTTCGCCGGCACCAACTTCCCGCTCTGGCTCGGCAACTCGCTGCTGGTCACCGTGCTGGTCACGCTCGGCCGGGTGTTCTTCGACTCGCTCGCCGGCTACGCGCTGGCCCGGCTGCGGTTCCGGGGGCGGGCCGGGCTGTTCGCCGCCGTCATCGCGGTGATGGCGGTGCCCGGCGTGGTGCTGCTGATCCCGAAGTTCCTGGTGCTCAACCAGCTCGGCCTCTACGACAGCTACGCCGGCCTGGTCGTGCCGCTGCTCGCCGACGCGGCCGGCGTCTTCATCATGAAGCAGTTCTTCGAGTCGGTGCCGGTCAGCGTGGAGGAGGCGGCCCGGATCGACGGCGCCGGGGTCTTCCGGACGTTCTGGTCGGTGGTGCTGCCGATGGCCCGGCCGGCCCTGATCACGTTGACCATCCTGTCGTTCCAGGGCTCCTGGAACGAGTTCCCGCACAGCCTCGTCTCGGTGCAGGACCCGGACCTGTTCACGCTGCCCCGCGGCCTGGCCGACCTGGTCAGCGGCTCACTCGGCTCGGGCACCCAGTATCCGCTGAAGCTCGGCGCGGCGCTGCTGGCCACCATCCCGGTCGCGGTGCTCTTCGTGATCTTCCAGCGCTACTTCGTGCGCGGCGCCAACGACGGCGCGGACAAGGGGTGACCGGCGGCCGGGCGGAAACTCAACGCTGCGCCGGCACGACTTCCGGTGGCACCGCCACGTGCAGCCGGAGCTGGGGGACCAGCATGTCGTCCACGTCCAGCGCCCGGGTCGCGCCGTCCGGCTCCCAGCCGGTCGAGGCGAGGAACGCGCGGGTCGCCGCGTCCGCGTCGAACGCCCACGCCAGCGCGCGGTCGAAGCCGTCCGCGCGCCAGTGCTCCACCGCGGCGGCGAGCAGTCGGCTGCCGTGCCCGCGCCGGCCCCAGCGGGGCTCGACAAGCAGGTCGGTCACCGCCGCCACGCCCGCCGTGAGCGCGTCCGCCGGCTCGCCCGGGGCGAGTGCCTCGGCGTCGGCCGGACCGGAGGCGGCGAACCCCACCAGATAGGATTGCGCGGCCTGTTCGACGGCGACCAGCACCCGGTGCGCGCCCGAGGGCGGCTCCTGCACCGCCGCGGCCCACCGCCGGGCGAGGTACGCCTCGTCCAGGTTGTCGAGCACGTGCCGGGGCAGGATCCGGCGGTACGCGACCCGCCAGGTCGCGAGCTGGATGCGGGCGATCTCGGCGACGTCCTCGGGACGCGCGGGGCGGACGTAGCCTTCAGCCATGGCACGTGAGCCTACGCAGGGCGAGGAGGGTGACGGTGGCGCAGGGTGCCGGGCGGACGGCCGCGCAGGTCGTCGCCGTGGCGGCGCTCGCCGCGGCGGTCACCGTGTTCCTCGCCGTGGCGGCGGTGCGGCACGGCTTCTTCGACCTTCAGGTCTACTACGGCGCGCTGACCTACTGGGCGCGTGACGGCGGGGAGATCTACGACTTCCTCCGGCCCAACACCCAGTACGGCTTCACCTACCCGCCGTTCGCCGCGCTGCTCATGCTGCCCATGGCGTACCTGCCGTGGGGTGTGGTGATCGCGGTGAGCGTGACGGCGACGGTGCTGGCCAGCGCCGTGGTGATCTGGTGGCTGCTGGACCCGGTCGCCCGCCGCGCCGGCTGGACCCGCTGGTTCACCCTCGCCGTCGCGCTCTGCCTGGCCGCCGCGTACGAGCCGATGCGCGAGACGGTCAACTTCGGCCAGGTCAACATGCTGCTGCTGTTCCTGGTGGCGGCGGACCTGCTCCGGCTGCTGCCGGCGGGCAGCCGCTGGGCCGGCGTGGGCATCGGCCTGGCCACCGCGATCAAGCTGACCCCGGGCATCTTCATCGTCTATCTGCTGGTGACCGGCCGCTGGCGGGCCGCCGCCACCGCGGTCGGCTCGGCCGCCGCCGCCACGCTGGTGGCCGCCGCGCTCTTCCCGGACGCGTCCCGGGAGTTCTGGACCGCGGCGCTGTGGAACACCGACCGGGTCGGTGAGCTGGCGTTCGTCTCCAACCAGTCGCTGCGCGGGGTGGTGGCGCGGCTCGACCCGGAGCACCCGAGCACCCTGGCCTGGCTGGTGCTCGTGCTGGCCACGCTCGTCGGGTGGGGCTGGCGGTGCCGGGCCGCGAGGGCCGCCGGTGACGAGGCCGCCGGCCTGGCCCTGACCGGTGCGGTGATGTGCCTGGTCAGCCCCGTCACCTGGGTGCACCACCTGGTCTGGTTGCTGCCGGGCCTGATCCTGCTGGTCGACCACGGCACGGCGGCGCCCGCGCGGAGCCGCCGGCGCCGCGTGCTGCTGGCCGCCGCGCTGATCGGGTACGCGCTGCTGTGCAGCCGCATCGTCTGGGCCTGGGAGAAGGACTTCACCGGGGTGGACGGCTTCCTCGGCAGCAACACCTACGTCTGGATCAGCCTGGCGCTGCTGCTGGGCCTGCCGATCCGGGGCGGGGCGACGCCCACCGGCGGCGGCCGGGGGGCCGTGGACCGGCCGGACGGGTCAGCCGGTTCCGTCGTCGAGCCGGGCGGTGTAGCGCAGTTCGCGCAGGACGACCGGGTCGAGCCCGCCGTGCCGCGGCACCGGGTAGGTCGACTCTTCGCCGTCCGGTGAGTGCCCGGCCCGCTCGTAGAAGCGGCGGGCCCGGGCGTTGTCGGCGAGCACCCAGAGCCGATATTCCGTCCACCCCCGCTCGGCCAGGCCGGCCCGGGCCGCCGTGAGCAGCGCCCGGCCGGCGCCCGAGCCCCACTGCGCCGGCTCCAGGTAGATGGCCAGCAGCTCGCCGTACGCCGGGTCGAGGTCGCCGCGGTCCTGGTTGTTCCGGTAGGGCCCGAACGTGGCGAAGCCGGCGATCACGCCATGTGCCTCGGCGACCAGCGTGGTGAACGGGTGTTCCGGGTCGGCGGTGCCGAGGTCGCGGCGGCGCTGCGCCCAGGCGGCCGGGTTGAGCCGGCGCAGCACCTCGTCCGGCATGATCCCGGCGTAGCCGGCCTGCCAGCCGTGGATGTGCACGAGGGCGATCGCCTCGGCGTCGCCCGGCTCCTCCCGGCGGATGGTGAGCACCTGTCCGTTGTATGCCCCGACGGGCGGAGGGTCCAGCCGCCGCACCGTCGACGTCGTAGGTGTGGATTAGGGTCGCCGACGATGGCCGCACCGGAATCGCTCTCGCTCGCCCAGGCCCGCCGGATCGCCCTGGCCGCCCAGGGCTTCGCCGACCCGGCGCCTGCCGGCGTGCCCACCCGCCGGCACCTGCGCCGGGTGCTGGACCGGGTCGGGCTGATCCAGATGGACTCGGTGAACGTGCTCCAACGCGCGCACTACCTGCCGCTCTACAGTCGGCTCGGGCCCTACCCGACCGCCCTGCTCGACACCGCCGCCTACCGTCGCCCCCGCGAGCTGTTCGAATACTGGGCGCACGAGGCGTCGCTGGTCCCGGTCAAGCTGCACCCGGCGCTGCGCTGGCGGATGGCCAAGGCGCGCGACGAGGCATGGGGCGGGATGCGCCGGATCGCCCGGGAGCAGCCCGAGCTGGTGGCGTGGGTGCGCGACGAGGTGGCCGCCCGGGGCCCGCTCACCGCGGCCGAGATCGAGCACGACGCGCCCCGGGAGACCGGCAACTGGGGCTGGAACTGGTCGGCCGTGAAACGGGCGTTGGAGTTCCTGTTCTGGGCCGGCGAGGTCACCGCGGCGGACCGCACCAACTCCTTCGCCCGCCGCTACGACCTGCCCGAGCGGGTCCTGCCGGCCGCCGTGCTGGACGCGCCCACCCCGACCGACGCGCAGGCGCACCGCACGCTTGTCGCGATCGCGGCCCGGTCGCTCGGCGTGGCCGCCGAGCCGGAGCTGCGCGATTACTTCCGGCTGCCGGTGGCCGGCGCCCGGCAGGCGGTCGCCGAGCTGGTCGAGGCCGGCGAGCTGACAGCGGTCACGGTCCAGGGCTGGCGGCAGCCGGCCTACCTGCACGCCGAGGCCCGGTTGCCTCGCTGGGTGCGGGGCAACACCCTGGTCAGCCCGTTCGACCCGTTGGTCTGGGAGCGGGCCCGCGCCGAGCGGCTCTTCGGCTTCAGCTACCGGATCGAGATCTACGTGCCGGCGCCGCAACGGGTCCACGGCTACTACGTGCTGCCGTTCCGCCAGGGCGAGCGTTTCACCGCACGGGTCGATCTCAAGGCCGACCGGAAGGCCGGCCTGCTGCTGGTGCCGGCCGTCTGGGCCGAGCCGGGCGTCGACCCGGGGGAGACCGCGATGGCGCTCGCCGCCGAGCTCTACCGGCTCGCCGGCTGGCTCGGCCTGGACGCGGTCGCCCCGCCCGCCGCCGGCGACCTCGCGGCCCCGCTGGCCGCCGCGCTGGTGGGCGTGGCGGGTGTACGGTGAGCGCGTGACGAGCGTTGACCGGCCTGCCCCCACCGCGTCCGAACCGCACGCCGACCCGCACGCGCACGCCGACCCGCACGCGCACGCCGACCCGCACGCGCACGCCGACCCGGTTCGGCGCGGTGAGCCGCACCCGCCCGCCGCGGCGGCCGGGCCCGACGGGGGCCCGTGGCCGGCCGGGGTGGCCTACCAGCCGGTCGAGCCGGACCGGTTCACCGCGATGGTGCTGCGCCTGCACGCCCGCGCCCCGCGTTGGGCGGTGCCGTTGGCCGCGCTGGGCTGTGTCGGTCTCGGCTTGACATACGCGTTGATCAGCGATCCCACCCGGAGCGACCCGGACGCCCGGCCGACCTGCCTGCTCAAGCTCACCACCGGGCTTGACTGCCCGGGCTGCGGCGGCACCCGCGCCCTCTGGTACGTCCTGCACGGGGACCTGCCGGCCGCCGCCCGGCACCACTTCCTGTTCGTTTTCGCGCTGCCGTTCCTGGCCTGGCTCTTCGTCGCCTGGGCCGGCAACCGGGCGTTCGGCTGGCGGCTGCCCGAGTTGCAGTTCAGCCCGAAGGTGATCGGCGGCTTCCTGGCCGCCTGGGTGGCCTTCTCCGTGGTCCGCAACCTGCCCTGGGCGCCGTTCCCCTCGCTCTACGTCTGACGGCTCCGCCCATCCCGCCTGCCGTGGTGGCGGGGCGGAGGCGTCCGGTCGGCGGACCATTGCTTCGCGACGCCTTTCGGGCTGAGTCGTTCCTGATATCGGCTACACCGCGCGCCACTGGCGTCCCGGGACCTGCTGCCACGATCCGACCGCCACGAAAGGTCTTGGTGCGTGGCGGCCCCGGGTCGTTCCACACCAAGATCCCGGAGCCGGAGCCGGTGATGTCACGAACGACTCAGCTCCAAAGGCGCGCCGGCGGGTAGTGCCCGGTCCCGCGAGAACGCGGTGACGGCGCGGCTGCGACGGCGTCGACCCGGTCGCGTGCCCGATTTCCCCGGCGGGCGGGCGCCAACTACAGTCCTCGGCATGCCGGAGATGGTGCAGCCCCAGGTCAAGCTGATCGCGTGGACGCAGTTCCAGGCGCCGGACGAGGTGCCGTGGTCGACCGACGCCGACGGCGGGCAGGCGCTCGCCGAGTTCGCCGGCCGAGCCTGCTACCAGAGCTGGAAGAAGCCGAACCCGGCCACCGCGACCAACGCCGGCTACCTGGCGCACATCCTCGACGTCGGCCACCTCTCCGTGCTGGAGCACGGCTCGGTGAGCTTCTACTTCAGCGGCGTCTCCCGATCGTTCACCCACGAGCTGATCCGGCACCGGCACTTCTCCTACTCGCAGCTCTCCCAGCGCTACGTGCCGGAACGGGACGCGGCAATGGTGGAGCCGGCGGTGATCGCCGAGGATCCGGAGCTGCACAAGCGGTTCGTCGAGGCGTCCGAGGCGGCGGTGCGCGCGTACACCGATCTGCTGGAGGGGCTGGAGGCCCGCTTCACCGACGAGCCGAACCCGACGCTGCGCCGCAAGCAGGCCCGCCAGGCGGCCCGGGCCGTGCTGCCGAACGCGACCGAGACCCGGATCGTGGTGACCGGCAACTACCGGGCCTGGCGGCACTTCGTGAAGATGCGGGCCACCGAGCACGCCGACGTGGAGATCCGCGAGCTGGCCGTGGAGTGCCTGCGGCAGCTCTCACGCGTGGCGCCGAACGTGTTCGCCGACTTCGTGATCTCCACGCTTCCGGACGGCACCGAGGTGGCGGCATCGCCGCACGCCGAGTGACTCGTCGCCCTTCGCCGCCGGGGTGCCTGTGGTCGTCCGCTAGGTTGTGAACATGACGCACGACCACTCCGCCGCCTCGGACCGGGGCCCCTCGCGCCCGTTCGGGCGGGTGATCACGGCCATGGTGACGCCGTTCACCCCCGACGGCGCGCTCGACCTCGACGGCGCGGCCCGGCTGGCCCGCCACCTCGTCGACGAGCAGGGCAACGACGCACTGGTGCTCAACGGCACCACCGGCGAGTCGCCGACCACCACCGACGCGGAGAAGGAGACGCTGATCCGCGCCGTGGTGGAGGCGGTCGGCGACCGGGCCCGGATCGTCGCCGGGGTGGGCACCAACGACACCCGGCACACCGTCGAGCTGGCCGCGCAGGCCGAGAAGGCCGGCGCGCACGGCCTGCTGGTGGTCACGCCCTACTACAACAAGCCGCCGCAGGCCGGGCTGCTACGTCACTTCACCACCGTCGCGGACGCCACCGGGCTGCCGGTGATGCTCTACGACATCCCGCACCGATCCGGCGTGGCGATCGCCACCGAGACGCTGGTGAAGCTCGCCGAGCACGGGCGGATCGTCGCGGTGAAGGACGCCAAGGGCGACCTGATCGCCACCGCGGAGGTGCTGGCCCGCAGCGACCTCGCGTTCTACAGCGGCGAGGACGCGCTGACCCTGCCGTTGTTGTCGATCGGCGCGGTCGGCGTGGTCGGCACGTCCACGCACTTCACCGGCGTGCCGACGAAGCAGATGATCGAGGCGTTCGAGGCGGGCGACGCGGCCCGCGCGCTCGCCCTGCACCGTCGGCTGATGCCGCTCTACACCGGGATCTTCCGCACCCAGGGCACGATCCTGGTCAAGGCCGGGCTCGCCGCCCAGGGCCTGCCGGCCGGCCCGGTGCGACAGCCGCTGGTGGACGCCACCGGCGACGAACTGGCCACGCTGCGCGCGGACTGCGCCGCGGCGGGCCTGCCCCTGCCCGAATGACCCAACGACACGACGGACGCCGCGCGGCGGCGTCGCAGAATGAGGTGACGCGTGACCGAGGCGCACATCGAGGGTGAGCTGCCCCCGCCGCTGCCGGAGGGCGGCCTGCGGATCATGCCGCTCGGCGGACTCGGCGCGATCGGCCGGAACATGACCGTCTTCGAATACGACGGCAAGCTGCTCGTCGTCGACTGCGGGGTGCTCTTCCCCGACGTCGAGCAGCCGGGCGTGGACCTGATCCTGCCCGACTTCGGCCCGATCCTGGACCGGCTGGCCGACGTGCAGGCGATCGTGCTCACCCACGGCCACGAGGACCACATCGGCGCGGTGCCGTACCTGCTCGCCCACAAGCCGGACATCCCGCTGGTCGGGTCCCAGTTCACCCTGGCGCTGGTCGAGGCGAAGCTGGCCGAGCGGCGGATCCAGCCCTACACGCTCACCGTGCGTGAGGGCGGCCGGGAACGGCTCGGCCCGTTCGAGTGCGAGTTCTTCGCGGTGAACCACTCGATCCCGGACGCGCTCGCGGTGGCCATCCGCACCCCGGCCGGCCTCGTGCTGCACACCGGCGACTTCAAGATGGACCAGCTTCCGCTGGACGGCCGGATCACCGACCTGGCCGGCTTCGCCCGGCTCGGCGCCGAGGGCGTCGACCTGCTGCTGTCCGACTCCACGAACGCGGAGATCCCCGGCTTCGTCACGCCGGAGCGGGAGATCGGGCCGGTGCTCGACTCGATCTTCGCGAAGGCCAAGGGGCGGATCATCGTCGCCTCGTTCGCCTCGCACGTGCACCGGGTGCAGCAGGTCTTCGACTCGGCGGCCGAGCACGGCCGCAAGGTGGCGTTGATCGGCCGGTCCATGGTCCGCAACATGGGCATCGCCCGCGACCTGGGTCTGCTCAACATCCCGGCCGGCCTGGTGGTCGGGATCGAGGAGGCCACCAACCTGCCCCCCGAGCAGATCGTGCTGATGTCCACCGGCTCGCAGGGCGAGCCGATGAGCGCGCTCGGCCGGATGGCCAGCGGCGACCACCGGCACATCACCATCGCGCCGGGCGACACCGTGGTGCTGGCCTCGTCGCTGGTGCCCGGCAACGAAACCTCCGTCTACCGGGTGATCAACCGGCTGGCGCGGGCCGGCGCGGTGGTGGTGCACAAGGACGTCGCCAAGGTGCACGTCTCCGGGCACGCCCCGGCCGGCGAGCTGCTCTACCTGCTCAACGTGGTCCGCCCGAGCAACCTGATGCCGGTGCACGGCGAGTGGCGGCATCTGCGCGCGCACGCCCGGCTCGGCATCGAGTCCGGCGTTGCGCCGGACCGGGTGGTGCTCTGCGAGGACGGCGACGTCGTCGACCTGGTCGAGGGCCGGGCCAGCCTGGTCGGGCACGTGCGCAGCCGCTACGTCTACGTCGACGGCCTCGCCGTCGGTGACGTCAGCGAGTCGCTGCTCACCGAGCGTCGCATCCTCGGCGACGGCGGTTTCATCGCCACCACTGTGGTGGTCGACTCGGTCACCGGCAAGGTGGTCGCCGGCCCGACCGTGTCGGCGAAGGGCTTCTCCGAGGACCCGGACGCGTTCAACCCGGTGGTGCCACTGGTCACCGAGGCCCTGAACCGGGCCGCCGCGGACGGCGTCACCGACCCGCACCAGCTCCAGCAGATCGTCCGCCGGACGGTGGGCCGCTGGGTCAACGACGCGTACCGCCGTCGCCCGATGATCGTGCCGACCGTCGTCGAGGTCTGACCCGACAGTTTCGCGCGCCGGCCCACCGTCCGCGGTGGGCCGGCGCCGTCGCGTTCCGGGTACGCCTCGACACACCGCGTCGAAACCGGATGTCGCCGTTCAACCGATCGGCGCGCGTCTGCGTACATCTTCCCGACCGGCGTGCCCCCGCGCCGGTCGGAGGAGCGTGGCGGATGGACCGCAGACGGATGACAGCCATCGAGCGGCAGTCGCGGTTCAGCGCAGCGCGGCGACCGCGTCGGCGTAGGCCGTGCCGGTGCGGATCGCGGCGGCGACCAGCACGGCGAGCTGGGTCGGGGCGACACCGCAGGACAGGTCGGTGGTGATGCCGGCGGCCAGCACCAGCGTCCCGTCGCCGGGCTCGTGCACGTAGGCCGCGGGCAGCAGCCGGTCGTGGTTCCAGACGTTGCAGAACGCGTACGCCTCGGCGCGGCGGGCGGCCGGCAGCCGGCACGCCGCCACCACCCGGGCGTGCAGCACGTCGCCCTGCCGGCCGAGCCGGCGGAACTGGATCGTCGCCTCACCCCACCGCCCGACCAGCGTGCCGTCCGGCTCCACCGTGTACGCCTCGCCGCGGCCGTCCAGCGCGGCGGTGAGCGCTGCCACGTCGAGCGGGGCCGGCTCGTCCGGGCCGGGCGGTCCGGGTTCGGCCTCCTCGACGTCCGGCTCGTCGTCGAACTCGCTTTCGGCGGCCAGCGACACCGGCCCGGCGACCGGCCGCTCGGCCAGCCAGGAGGCGATCCGCCCGGACTGGTGACCGGTGCCGTTGCGGGCGTCGAAGCTGCCGGCCAGCGCGGTGGCCAGCGCCTGGAGCTGCGTGCCCAGCGTGGCCACGTCCACCTCGGCCGCCGGCCGCGAGCCCTGTCCGGGGCGGTGGATCCGCCGACCGCCGAGACCGGCCTCGGTGGCCAGCCCGCAGAGCAGCGCGCCCGCCGCGGCGAACTCCATCGCGGACAGGTCGTCGGCCGGGTGGTCCAGCCGGGGCAGTTGCTCGGTCAGCAACTCCAGGCCGCGGTGCGGGTAGCCGCCCAGCGCACAGAACCGCAGGTGCGCGGCGAGCAGCGGAAACGCGGCACGTTCCCGGCGGTGCCGGCGGTACGCGCGCACGTGGGCGCGGGCCGCCTCCACCACCGCGCCGGTGCGCAGCCACGGGAGGAGCCCCGCCGCGAGGGACCGTTCGGGCTGGTCGGTGCAGCCCGCCGGGTCGGTCGCCGCCAGGGCCGCCAGCGCCGACGCCGGCTCACCCCAGCCGCTGAGCAGCTCGGCCCGCCGCGCCGGGGCGCAGCCCGGGCAGCCGCCCACCGGATCCGAGGCGGCGCCGGCCGTCCAGCGCGCGTACGCCTGCCGGGCGGCCGGCTCGTCGCCGAGGTGGTCGGCGAGTCGGCACCGCAGCTCGGCGACCGGGGCGGCCCGCGGGCCCAACTCCTCGGCGAGCGTGTCCAGCTCCGACCGGGCCTGCTCCAGCCCCACCCGGGGGGTGCCGAAGAGCGCCTCGACCGCCTGCCGCTGGTGCCGGCGCAGGCGGATCAACTCGTCGGGGTGGGCGTCGAGCAGCCCGGGGTGCCGGGCCAGCGTGGCCCGCAGGTGGCCCACCGGCTCCACGATCCGCCACCGCTCACCCAGGTGCAGGTACGCCTCGACCAGCGCGAACCGCGCGGACAGGGCGGTACGCGGGTCGCCGGTGGCGTCGGCCCGGGCGGCGATCCGCGCCAGCTCGGCGCACCGCTGCTCACCGTCGGGCCGGTCCCGGGCGTCGGCGAGCGCGACGGCCAGCCCCTTGTCGCGGGCCGTGGTCACCGGACCGACCCGCCGGGCAGCTCGGCGACGGCGTCGGCGAGCTGGCAGCCGGTGGTGACGCCACAGTCGACCAGCCGGTCGAGCTGGTGCGGGGTCACCCCGCGCTCCAGGTCGGTGGTGACCTCGCCGCAGACCTGGGCCGTCCCGTCGTCGGCGACGTGCACGTACGCCTTGGGCCAGAGCCGGTCGTGGTTCCAGGTGTTGCAGAACGCGTGCAGCTCGGGCACCCGCTCGATGCCGAACCGGGGCGTGGCGACGGTGCGTACCTGGAGCAGCTCGCCGGCTGCGCCCCGCCGGTGGAACCAGATCAGGCTTCGTTCCCAACGGCCGACGAGGGCATCGCCGGTTTCGTCACCGGCTTCCTTGACCACCGCGTACCCCTGATGGGTCAGCACGGCGGCGATCAGCTCGCCGGTCAACGGTCGCAGCGCCTGGGGGTGCCCGGCCAGCGGACCGTCCGGACCGTCCTCGATCTCCGGCGACGCCATCGGGCATCCCTTCTGAGGCGAATAACACAAACGACGGTCCGATCCGTGCTGTGACACGCGGACGCGACCCGGAAAAGCGGCGTTCCACCGGGCACCGCCGTTACCGTGACTCTATGGCGGGCCGTACCTCTCAGGCGAGCCGGCGACGCGGCGCGTCGCCACGTGGCTCCACGAACAACCGTGCCCGTCAACCGGCGAAGAAGGCGGCGCGCAAGCCCGCGCGGCGGCGGCCGGCGCCGGGGCCGAGCCCGGCGGCGTTCGTCGGCCGCGCCGTCAACGCCCTGTGGATGGGGCTGGCGCACTCGGTCGGGTGGGCGTTCCGGGCCGCCGGCCGGCAGGCCGCGTCCACCCGGGACCTCGACCCGGAGCACCGCCGCGACGGCGCCGGCCTGCTGCTGTTCGGGTTGGCCATCCTCGCCGCGGTGGGCATCTGGGGCGGCGGCGCCGGGCCGGTGGGCCGGCACCTGGCCGACACCGTGCGCCTGTTCGTCGGGGCGATCTCGATCGTGCTGCCGGTGCTGCTGATGGTCGGCGCGTGGCGGCTGATGCGCACGCCCGTGGACCCGGAACACCGCGGACGCGGCCTGGTCGGCTGGGGTTCGATGCTGCTGGCCACGGCCGCGATGCTGCACATCGGGCAGAACCCGGTCGACGAGGTTCAGCGCGACTACGCCGGCGGCCTCGTCGGCGCCGGTGTGGGCGACCTGCTCGAGTCGGCGGTGACCGCCTGGGTGGCCATGCCGCTGCTGCTCCTGCTGCTGGTGTTCGGCCTGCTGGTGGTCACCGCGACCCCGATCAACCGGATCCCGGAGCGGCTCGGTCTGCGCGCCGGCCCGGCCGCGGCCGACGCCGCCGAGGCGGAGGTCGACGACGTCGAGGCGCCGCCGAAGCCGGCGCGCAAGCGGCCGGCGAAGCGGCTTCCGCCGCCGGCCGGCCCGCTGGACCCGCTCGACCCGGACGACGAGTTGGCCGGCGTCGATCTCCAGGACACCATCGTGCTGCCGCGCAAGTCGCCGAAGGTGCCGGCGAACCGGAAGCCGGCGGAGCCGCCCGAGCACTCGCCGCTGCCCACCCGTGCCGAGCAGCTCGCGCTCACCGGGTTGGCCGGCGACTACACGCTGCCGCCGGCCAACATGCTCGGCGCCGGAGCCGCGCCGAAGACCCGGAGCAAGGCCAACGACGAGGTGATCGCGGCGTTGACCGGCGTCTTCGACCAGTTCGGCGTGGACGCCGAGGTCACCGGCTTCACCCGCGGCCCGACCGTCACCCGCTACGAGGTCGAGTTGGGACCGGGCGTCAAGGTGGAGCGGATCACCCAGCTCTCCCGCAACATCGCGTACGCGGTGAAGTCGCCGGACGTGCGGATCCTCAGCCCGATCCCGGGCAAGAGCGCGGTCGGCGTGGAGATCCCGAACACCGACCCGGAGAACGTCTCGCTCGGCGACGTGCTGCGTTCGCGGCCGGCGACCAGCGACCACCACCCGATGGTGGTGGCGCTCGGCAAGGACATCGAGGGCGGCTACGTGGTGGCCAACCTCGCGAAGATGCCGCACATCCTGATCGCGGGCGCCACCGGCGCCGGCAAGTCGAGTTGTCTAAATAGTCTGCTCGTGTCTATTTTGACCAGAGCCACGCCGGACGAGGTGCGGCTGCTGCTGATCGACCCGAAGCGGGTCGAGATGACCGGCTACGAGGGCATCCCGCACCTGGTCACGCCGATCGTCACCAACCCGAAGAAGGCGGCCGACTCGCTGGAGTGGGTCGTGCGCGAGATGGACATGCGCTACGACGACCTCGCCGCCAACGGGGTCCGGCACATCGACGACTTCAACCGTAAGGTGCGCAACGGCGAGATCAAGGCCCCGCCCGGCAGCGAACGGGAGATGCGCCCCTACCCCTACCTGCTGGTGATCGTGGACGAGCTGGCCGACCTGATGATGGTCGCGCCGCGCGACGTGGAAGACTCGGTCGTCCGGATCACCCAGCTCGCCCGCGCCGCCGGCATCCACCTGGTGCTGGCCACCCAACGCCCGTCGGTCGACGTGGTCACCGGCCTGATCAAGGCGAACGTGCCGTCCCGGTTGGCGTTCGCCACCTCGTCGCTGGCCGACTCCCGGGTCATCCTCGACCAGCCGGGCGCGGAGAAGTTGCTCGGCCGGGGTGACGGGCTGTTCCTGCCGATGGGCGCGTCGAAGCCGGTGCGGATCCAGGGCGCCTGGGTGACCGAGCGTGAGATAGCCGACGTGGTCAAGTTCTGCAAGGACCAGCGCGAGCCGGAGTTCCGCCCGGACGTGCTCGCCCCGGCGCAGGACAGCAAGAAGAAGATCGACGAAGACATCGGCGACGACCTCGACCTGCTGGTGCAGGCGGTGGAGCTGGTGGTCACCTCGCAGTTCGGCTCGACCTCGATGTTGCAGCGCAAGCTGCGGGTGGGCTTCGCCAAGGCGGGCCGGCTGATGGACCTGATGGAGACCCGGGGCGTGGTCGGCCCGTCCGAGGGCTCCAAGGCCCGCGACGTGCTGGTCAAGCCGGACGAGTTGGAAGAGGTCCTGGCCGGCCTGCGCGGCGGCGACTGACGGCGGACACGCCACGGGCCCGCCGGACGACCGGCGGGCCCGTGCGACGTGGTGTCCTCAGCCGTTGAGGACGGCGTAGCTGATGATCATGCCGAGCACCGCGCCGGCCACACTGGCGGCGGCGGCGTACCAGCCGAGCGGCTTGTCGCCCAGCACCGCGCCGACGATGCCCAGCACGAGGCCGACCAGGCCGAACAGCGGCGGCAGGATGAAGATCGCGATGGCCGCGAAGACGAACGCGATGATGGTGCAGATGCGGGCGGCGCCGCTGCGCGGACGGGCGGTGGCGTGGACGTCGGCCATGGGTTCCTCCGTGGGGTGATCTTCTCGGTGAGCTGCGGATCACCTACCCCGACCGCCCGGCCGTCCAAACCGGATCACGTATCGATCAGTGGAACAGTTTCAGGCCGACCACGCCGGCCACCACCAGCAGCAGGCAGGCGATCCGGGGCAGGTTCACCGGCTCGCCGAGCGCGAGCATGCCGACCAGCGCGGTGCCCACCGCGCCGATCCCGACCCACACCGCGTAGCCGGTGCCGACCGGGATGTCGCGCAGCGCGTACGCCAGGCCGGCCATGCTGCCGACCAGGGTGACGGCGAAGACGGCGGTGGGGAGGGGGCGGGTGAGGGCGGCGCTGCGGTCCAGGGCGATCGCCCACGCGGTCTCCAGCAGTCCGGAGAGCACCAGCACGATCCAGGCCATGGTGTCACCTCTGACGGGCGGGCCCGGCCTGTCGCACCGGGCGGTGGTCGTTTCCGCGGGGCGTCGTGCCTGACCGGGTACGCCCACCACTCGTCCGGGACGGCCCGAGGGCCGTCGTGGCCGACGCTAGCACCGGTCGGGCGGAACCGGAGGCGTGGTGAGAAGGCCCACCATCGCTGGAGTTCACGCGAACTTCAGGTTGCAGGATGGGCGACATGACCGTGCTCTACTCCGACGAGGACGTCGCGGCGGCCCTGGACGCCCCGCTCACCGTCGCCGCGATGCGGGACGCGCTGCTCGCCGCGTACGCCGGTCGGCTGATCGCCCCGCCCCGGGCGTCCGCCCCGCTCGGCGGCGGGCGGATGGTGCTCACCGCCGGCCACCTCACCGGTGAGTGGTACGGCTTCCGCTCCTACGACACCTTCGGGCATCCGGAGAGCGGGCAGCTCGTCGTGCTGCACGACGCCACCACGGGCGCGGTACGCGCCATCGCCGTCGGCGAGGAGCTGGGCTCCCGACGTACCGGGGGACTGGGCGGCGTGGCCGTGGACGCGCTGGCCCGCCCGGACGCCGCCACGCTCGGCGTCGTGGGCTCCGGGCGCCAGGCGTGGACCCAGGTCTGGGCCGCGGCGGCGGTCCGGCCGCTGCGCGAGGTGACCGTGCACAGCCGCTCGGCGGCCCGGCGGGACGCGTTCGCCGCCCGGGTCCGGGCCGAGCTGGGCGTGCCGGCCCGGGCCGTCGACTCGCCCGCCGCGGCGGTGCGCGACCGCGATCTCGTGGTGCTCGCCACCACCAGCACCACCCCGGTGCTGGCCGCCGCCGACCTGGCCCCCGGCACGCACGTCAACACCGTCGGCTTCAAGCAGGTCGACCGGCACGAGTTCGGTGTCGACCTGCTCGACGCCGCCGACCTGCTGGTCACCGACTCGCCGGGGCAGGCTGCCGCGTACGCGCCGCCGATGCTCGCCGCCGTCGAGCCGTACGCCGGGCGGCTGCGCGACCTGGGCGCGGTGCTGGCCGGCGCGGTCCCCGGCCGGACCGGCGCGGACCAGATCTCGGTGTTCTGCTCGACCGGCCTGGCCGGCACCGAGGTCTTCCTCCTCGCCCGCCTCGCCCGCGCGCTCACCTGGGCGCGGTGAGAGGGGAACCCTTCTCTACCGCAGGCGTTAACAAGGGGCCCTTCCTTACACCTGTACCCTCGGATGGTGTCTGATACTTCCTCCTTTGACGGGCGGCGGGTTGCGCTGCTGACCCTGGGCTGTGCCCGCAACGAGGTCGACTCGGAGGAGTTGGCCGCCCGGCTGCACGCCGACGGCTGGCAGGTGACCACCGACGGCGAGGGCGCCGACGTGGTGGTGGTGAACACCTGCGGTTTCGTCGAGAAGGCCAAGCAGGACTCGATCCAGACGCTGCTGGCCGCCGCCGACACCGGCGCCAAGGTGGTCGCCGCCGGCTGCATGGCCGAGCGGTACGGGCGTGAGCTGGCCGACAGCCTGCCCGAGGCGCAGGCCGTGCTGAGCTTCGACGACTACCCGGACATCGCGGCCCGGCTCGACGCGGTGGTGGCCGGCGAGGCGATCGACGCGCACACCCCCCGTGACCGGCGCGAGCTGCTCCCGCTGACCCCGGTGCAGCGGCGTGGGGCGGCGGTGTCGCTGCCCGGCCACGGCACCCCGACCCGGGTCGCGCCGGAGACCGACGCGCACACCCCGGCGCACCTGCGGCAGGTGCTGCGGCACCGCCTCGACACCGGCCCGGTGGCCTCGCTGAAGCTGGCCAGCGGCTGCGACCGGCGGTGCGCGTTCTGCGCCATCCCGGCGTTCCGCGGGGCGTTCGTCTCGCGTACCCCGGACGAGCTGCTCGCCGAGGCCGAGTGGCTGGCCAAGACCGGCGTGCGTGAGCTGGTGCTGGTGAGCGAGAACTCCACCTCCTACGGCAAGGACCTGGGCGACCCGCGCGCGTTGGAGAAGCTGCTGCCGCAACTCGCCGCGATCGACGGGATCGTGCGGGTACGGGCCAGCTATCTCCAGCCCGCCGAGACCCGGCCCGGCCTGGTCGAGGTGATCGCCACCACACCCGGCGTGGCCGCCTACTTCGACCTGTCGTTCCAGCACTCCAGCGAGCCGGTGCTGCGCCGGATGCGCCGGTTCGGCTCCACCGACCGGTTCCTGGAGCTGCTGGCCTCCGCCCGGGCGCTGGCGCCGGAGGCGGGCGCGCGCAGCAACTTCATCGTCGGCTTCCCGGGCGAGACGAAGCAGGACGTGGCCGAGCTGGTCCGGTTCCTGACCGAGGCGCGGCTGGACGCGATCGGCATGTTCGACTACAGCGACGAGGACGGCACCGAGGCCGCCGGGCTGCCCGGCAAGGTCTCCGCCGCCACGGTCAAGCGGCGCTACGACAAGCTCAGCGCGCTCGCCGACGAGCTCTGCTCGCAGCGGGCCGAGGAGCGGCTGGGTTCGACCGTGGAGGTGCTGGTGGACTCGGTCGCCGACGGGGTGGTCGAGGGCCGGGCCGCCCACCAGGCGCCCGAGGTCGACGGTTCGACCACGCTCGTCGCGCCGGACGGCGGCGGGGTCGACCTGGCCGCGCTGCGCCCGGGTGACCTGGTGCGGGCCCGGGTGACGGCGAGCGAGGGCGTCGACCTGGTCGCCGTGCCGGATGAGATGATCTCGGCGGCGCCCGGCGCGGCACGGTGACGGCGGGCCCGGACGGAGCGGGGAAACCACGTGGGGCGAGGCCGGACATGACCGGGGCGGAGTCGACGGTGTCCGCGCCCGTGCCGCTGCTCAACGCGGCGAACCTGCTGACCGCGGCGCGGCTGGTGCTGGTGCCGGTGTTCGCGGTGACCGTGGTCGCGTCCGGGATGAGCCACGCCGGCTGGCGGATGGCGGCCTGCCTGATCTTCGTGGTGGCCTCCGCGACGGATCTGGTCGACGGCTGGATCGCCCGCCGGTTCGGGCTGGTCACGTCGCTGGGCAAGGTCGCCGACCCGATCGCCGACAAGGCGCTCACCGGCGCCGCCCTGGTGCTGCTCTCCTGGTATGACCGGCTGCCCTGGTGGGTGACCGTGGTGATCCTGGTCCGGGAGCTGGGCATCACCGCGATGCGGTTCTGGGTGATCCGGCACGGGGTGATCGCGGCCAGCCGGGGCGGCAAGATCAAGACAGCTCTCCAGATCCTCGCGATCACCTGGTACCTCTGGCCGATGCCGGCCGCGCTGGCCCCGGTCGGCCCGTGGATCATGGGCGCGGCCGTGCTGGTCACCGTGGCCACCGGCTTCGACTACGTCGCCCAGGCGCTGCGCCTGCGCCGTCCCGCCCGTTGATCCGGACAGCCGACGAGTAAGCCGGCGCGACGCGGGAAGAAGGGGCGGTCATGGACGACACCGACGCGAGGCACCAACGGCCCGCCGGCAGCCCGGCGGCATCCGTGGTGCACCGCCTGCACGACCGCGGCGAGACACTGGCCACGGTCGAGTCGCTGACCGGTGGCCTGCTCGCCGCCGCGATCGTGGAGATCGCCGGGGTCAGCTCGATCTACCGCGGCGGGCTCGTGGTCTACGCCACCGAACTCAAGGCGACGCTGGCCGGCGTACCCGAGGACCTGCTGGCGGCGCGCGGGCCGGTGGACCCGGAGGTGGCCGCCGCGCTCGCCGAGGGCGGACGGCGGCGCTGCGGCGCGGTCTGGGGGCTGGCCACCACCGGGGTCGCCGGCCCGGAGCCGCAGGACGGCAAGCCGGTGGGCCTGGTCTACGTGGCGGTCGCCGGCCCGGCCGGCGCCGAGGTGCGCCGGCTCGACCTCGACGGTGGTCGCGACCACATCCGCACCGCCGCGGTGTTCGAGGCGCTGCGCATGCTCGCCGAGCGGGTCCAGGTGACCCGCGACGGCGAGCCCGTCGACCCGGCGGGCGCCGGCCGGCGGTGATCCCGGTCCGCGCCGACACGCCCGGGCGCGGGCGCGTGGCGCCGGCCGGTTCGGCCGGATTGGACAGGCGGGGTGGGATGTCGTCGTGGCGGTCAACGGGTACGGTTGCGGGAAGGCTCCGGCGGGCGCTGCCGGTCGGGCATGGTGACCCGTTTCAGGGGGAGGTGCGATGGTCCTGCTACGCCGGGTGATCGGTGACGCACTGCGGGCGCGCCGGCAGGGGCAGCACCGCACCCTCCGCGAGGTCTCGTCCGCCGCCAACGTCAGCCTCGGTTACCTCTCCGAGATCGAACGCGGCCAGAAGGAGCCGTCCAGCGAGCTGCTGGCCGCGATCTGCGACGCGCTCGGCGCCCGCCTGTCCGAGCTGCTGCGTGAGGTGAGCGACACGGTCGCCCTGGCCGAGCAGATGCCGGGGGTGTTGGTGCCGGTGGTCGACGAGCCGGTCGAGTCGACGCCGGTGGCCCCGCCCGCCGTGCGCAAGGCGACCAACCGCGGGGTCCGGCAGGTCACCTCCGACGGCGCGGTGGCCGTCCAGGTCCGGCAGGACTCCCCGCTCAAGGCGACGCTGCGCAGCACCCGGGTGCGCCCCGCCGAGCGGGACGTGGTCTGCGCCGCCTGACCTCGCCCGAGTCGCGCATGGCCGCCACTGGCGCTCACGTCGTAATGTTGATCAGGGTCGTACGGGTGCCGGGAGTGGCGTCCGACTGGGACGATGTAGGCGCGACGCTACTGTGAGGGGACGAGGCGGAGATGGCTAACCCGTTCGTCAAGGGTTGGAAATACCTGATGGCGGCCTTTGGCGCGAAGATCGACGAACACGCCGATCCGAAGGTGCAGATCCAGCAGGCGGTCGAGGAGGCGCAGCGGCAGCACCAGGCCCTGGTCCAGCAGGCGGCGGCGGTGATCGGCAACCAGCGTCAGCTGGAGATGAAGCTGTCCCGGCAGATCACCGAGGTGGAGCAGCTCCAGGGCAACGCCCGGCAGGCGCTCGCGCTGGCCGATCAGGCCCGGGCGAGGGGCGACGAGGCCGAGGCCGGCCGCTTCGAGCAGTCCGCCCAGATGCTCGCCACCCAACTGATCTCCGGCGAGCAGGCGCTGGAAGACCTCAAGACGCTGCACGACCAGGCGCTCAACGCGGCCGGGCAGGCCCGCAAGGCGGTCGAGAACAACTCGATGATCCTCCAGCAGAAGCTCGCCGAACGCACCAAGCTGCTCAGCCAGCTGGAGCAGGCCAAGATGCAGGAGAGCGTGGCCCGCTCGCTGGAGTCGATGTCGTCGCTCACCGCGCCGGCCAGCACCCCGTCGCTGAACGAGGTGCGCGAACGGATCGAGAGCCGCTACGCCACCGCCATGGGCCGGGCCGAGCTGGCCGGCAACTCGGTCGAGGGCCGGATGCTGGAGATCCAGAAGGCGTCCCTCGACTCGGCCGGCTCGGCCAGACTGGAGCAGATCCGGTCGAGCATGGCCGGCGAACAGCTCGGCGGTCGGCAGGAGCGCCCGGCGGTGGGGCAGCCGACCGACCCGGCGGCCGCGGCCAAGCTGGACGAGATCCGGGCCAGCATGAGCCGGGATCGCGGCGCCGGGGAGAGCACCACCGGCTGACGGACGGGGGAGACCCATGGTGGACGAGCGGGCGCGACACTTCCGCCGGTTGAGCCGGCTGCGGCGCTCGGCGCGGCGGTGGAGCGTCCTGGCCGGCGGGCTCGGCGGCGCCGCCGCGGTGCTCACCCCGTACGCCGGGCTGGGTCTGCCGGACGCGGCCTGGGCGGGCGCCGCGGGCAGTGCGATCGCTGTCGCGTTCTGGCGTTGGGCCGACCACCGGGCGCTCGCCGCCGTGCCGGCCCCGCCGGCGCTCGACCCGGCGGCGGCCGCCGCCCGATCCCGCGCCCGGCTGGTCGCCGCCGTCGAGCGGCTGCCCGTGGGCCCGGGCGTCCTCGCCGAGGTGCGCCGGGTCCGGTCCCGCCTCGCGCTGCGGGGCACCGCCGCGGCCGAGCCGTGGGCCAGGCTGGACCGGGCCGCGCTCACCCTGGGTGGCCTGGCCGGCCGGCTGACCGGGCTGGCCGAGCCGGCGGTCCGGGAGGCGGCCGAGGCGGATCGCTCCCTGCGCGAGTTGGCCACCCGGGTGGCGAGCGTGGAGGGCGCGCTCAAGCTGGCCCCGCGGGGGCCGCTCGCCGAGGTGCACGCCAAGCTCGTCACCCAGTTGGAGGACGGGGTGGCCGCCTACGAGCGGCTGGTGGTCGCCGCGGCCGGCTACGTGGCCGAGGACGCCCGGCCGGACACCCCGCACCCGGCCGCCTCCCGCCTCGCCGAGGCCACCGACCTGTTGCACGGCGTCGCCTCCGCCCTGGCCGAACTGCGCGCCCCGCTGCGCACTCCCTGACCGCCCGCGCCCGCCCGGCGGCGCGTCCCGCGTCGGCCGGGTCAGTCCGGGGTGGTCACCGGGATCGGCGGGGCCCAGGGGGAGATGCCGACGACGTTCGTCGCGCGTACCCGGTAGTGGTAGGTGACGCCGCGGGCCAGGCCGGTGTTGGTGAAGCCCCGGCCGGTCACCCGGAAGGTGGCCGGCTCCCGGGTGAAGCCCGGGTCGGCGGCGCGCTGCACGACGAATCCGGCGCCCGGCCCGGCCGGCATCTCGGCCGACCAGCTCAGCGTCACCGTGGCCGTGTCCCCGGACGGCGTGCCGGCGGTGGCGGTCACCCCGGTCGGCGCGGCCGGCCGGGGTGGGATGCGCACCGTGGCCACCGTGGACCAGGGTGACGCCGCACCCAGGTACGTCGTGCGTACCCGGTAGTAGTAGGTGGTGTCGGGGGCGACGGTCGGGTCCAGGTGGCTCTCGCCGACGGCGATCGCCGTGGTGCCCGGTCCGCTGGTGAACGTCGGATTGGTGGCCCGTTGCACGTCCACCCCGGTGGCGAAGGAGCGGTTCGCCCAACGCAGCGCCACCCGTGCCGGCGCGGCCGGCGGCACCGACGCGCTCAGCCGGGCCGGCGCGGCCAGCCGCACCGAGGCCGGCGCGCTGTTCGACCAGGCCGAGCAGCTCACCGCGTTCTCGGCCCGGATCCGGTAGTGGTAGGTGACGCCGGGGGTGACCGTCGCGTCCGTGTAGCGGGTGGCGGTGGCGGCCACGGTGATCTCGGTGCGGCCGGCCGTGAAGGCGCTGTCGGTGGCGCGTTGCAGCCGGTGGCTGGTGGCCGGCGGGCGGCTGCCGTTGCCGGTCCAGGCCAACGCGATGGCGGGCAGCGCGGTGGCCGTGCCCGGGGCCGGGGTAGCGGTCAGCCCGGTCGGCGCCCGGGGCGTCACCCGCAGCACCAACGGCCGGCTCATGCCCTGGTCGCGCAGCCCCGCCGAGCGGGTCTGCCAGCGGTACTCCCAGCCGAGGTTGACCAGTTGGTTGACCACCACCGCAGGCCGGCCGTCGGCCGGACTGACCCCGCCGGAGTCCAGGCGCGCGCCGGCCGGCCGGGTCGGGTCGAGCAGCCGTACGCTGTCGCCGATGGTGAACGGCAGGCCGGGCGCGACGGGACGCAGCGCCACGATCACGTCCTCCCGCGGATTGACCCGGACGGTGTCCTTCCACCCCAGTTCGCCACCGTCCGGCGGGCGCAGCGTGCCGTCCCAGCCGACCCGGTTGACCAGCTGCACGTCGCAGCCCTCGACGTGCACCGGGTGGGTGCGGTCCGCGCCGCCGACGATCCGCCAGAGCTGCGTGCCGTCGCCCGGCGCGCCCACCGGCACGGCCGGGTCGGTCACGAACAGCACCTCGGTGGCCGGTTCGGCGGGACCGAGCGGCAGGACGGCCGGGGCGAGCGGGCCACCGATCGGGTGGCCGACCCCGAGTCGCCCGACGGCCCGGCCGTGCCGGGGCTCGAACACCTGCCCGACCGACTTCACCGACAGCGGCAACGTCACCGGGGCGGACGCGCCGGCCGGGGTGAAGGTGACCGAGGTGGCCCGCGCCGGGACGAGGGTCGGGCCGGCGGTGCGGGTGCCGAACGCCGGGTCGTACGCGGGTTGCGGCACGATCGGCGGCGGCTGGCTCTGCGCGTACGCGCCGGGCAGCCGGGCGGCGAGGCGCCGCCTGTCGAAGCGGGCCGCCGGGGTGCCGGTGACCCGGATCTGGAGCAGCGTGCGGGTGTTCGGGCCGTAGCCGGGATGCGCCGGCGGCGGGCCACCCGAGGCGGTGCGGTCCGCCGCGCCGGTGTGGTGGTCGTGGCGGCTGTCGAACCGGGGCAGCGGCGCCGGGCAGTCGTTGTAGAGGATGAGGGTGCCGCCCGGCGGCACGGTGGAGAAGTCCACCACCACGTCGGCGCGCTCGCCGGGGGCGAGCAGCAGCGCGTGCCCGTCCACGTTGAGCACTGTCGGGTCCTGCCGGTCGTACCGGTAGCCGACCGGCCGGTTGGCCCGCACCACCGGGGCCGGCAGGAGGCCGGCGTCGTTGCCGATCTGGATCAGCTCCGGCCCGGCGGCGGCCGGGTCGGGCACGCCGCCGTCACGCCCGTCGACCGGCCAGCACGCCGGTCGTCCGGCCGCCCGGACCGCCTCGACCATCGGCACCTCGCCGGCGAGCGGGTCGGCCGCGCCGCCGTCCGGCGCCCACATGGGTGCGTCCGCGGCGGCCCGGTAGAGCTGGAGGTTGAGCGCCCGGTCGACGCAGGCGTTCAGGATCCGGAACCGGTACGCCCGCGGAGCCACCTCCAGGTACGGGTAGGCCACCCCGTTGACCAGCGGCGTGTCCCCGTACGCCTCGGGTACCGCCGACGGGTGCGGCACGCCCGGGACCAGCGGCGGCTCGTCCGGGTCGGTGACCGGGTCGTGGTGCGGGTTCGGCACCGGCGCGACCCACGGACTCGCCCCGCCGTCCGGATCGTGGGTCCACGGCCCGTAGTCCCAGCGGCCGGTCGGGTTGGTGCCGCTGAGCCGGTACGGGTTCTGCCGGGGCTGGTAGACGTGCGGGTGCCAGAGGCTGCCCTTGGCGCCCCAGCGGTAGCGATCCCAGGTCGGGTCCTGGGCGGCGAGCTGGGCGTCGTCCGGCACGAACGTCTTGTCCTCGATCACCAGCGGAAGCTGGTCGGCGGGCAGCACGCCGTCGTCGACCAGCCGTTCCTCGGCCGGGTCGGTGAGCAGATAGAGCGCGAGCTGCCCGGAGTAGACGGTGAGCCGGGACAGGCCGAGGGTGTTGTCGTGCAGCCACATCAGCCGGCCGCTCTGGTCGTTGGGGAAGTAGAGCGTGGTGGCGCCCGCGCCGGGGTCCGGCATGTCGGGCACCGGCGTCACGCCCACTCCCACCCGGTACGGGGTGATCTCGCCGGCCGGGGTCACCCACTGCCACGGGTTGCCGGCGCTGATCCATCCGGTCCGTGCGCCGGCCAGGTGTGGCACCGCCCGGTTCTGCGGATAGGGGGCGGGGCCACCCAGTGGTCCGGTGCCGGCCCCGTCGACCGTCTCGTCGACCGGCAGGAACAGCTCCCCGGCGCGGCCGGTGGGGAGCTGGTTGATGAACTTGATCCGCACCGGTCGGCCTCGTCGGGCCACGATCATCGGACCGAGGTGCCAGGGCCGGTCGGGCGGGCTCACCGTGTTGTGGCCGGAGCCGTCGGTGCCCAGGTTGAGCTGGCGGTAGCCGCGCAGCCGGGTGGCGGGCAGGTCCCGGTGCAGGCGCTGCGCGTACTCCTGGAGGCCGATCTCGTAGTAGTCGCAGCCCGGCCAGGTGATGGTGTCCGGCACGGCGACCGGCAGCCGGGCGCCGAGCCCGGCGGTGGCCGGGCGGCCGGGCAGCGGCAACGGGTCGACGAACTTGCGGATGCCGGTGCCGGGCACCGGACGGCCGGCCGGGTCGAGCGCGGGCAACGGGCTGCCGGCGGTGTTCGGCACCGGCCCGAACAGGCGCGGCGCGGCGGCCGGGTCCAGGCTGGCCGGTCCGACCGCCGCCTGCGCTACCGGTGCGACCGGCTCGGCCGGCCGGTGGTCCGCGGCGCGGGCGGCGGGAACGGCGGGTGGGGTCTCCTCGGCGACGTCGGCCCGGTCCGGCCGACCGGCCCGGAGTCTGCGGAACAGCACCATGGCTCTCCCCGGGATCGGGGCGCGCCGGCCGTCACCCCGGCGTGGCGGGCGTACGCGCTGCTGACGATCGGTGAGCGGTCCACAGCAGCATGCGACACCGAACGCGTGGGAGGGAATTACCCAATCGTCCGTATCTCAGGTGATCTTATATGGTTCGTAGAAGTTCCACGTCAGTCGCGTTCCGGTTGGCAGACCGGACACCAGTAGGTGACCCGCTCACCCAGCTCCTCCTTGCGGATCGCCGTCCCGCAGCGCCGGCAGGGCTGCGCCCGGCGGCCGTAGACGTAGCTGGTCCCACCCCGGCGCAGCACTCCGGTGGTGCTCTGCGTCCAGCGGCCCCGGTTGGCCGCCAGCAGCCGCTGGGCCAGCCCGACCGTGCCGGGCAGGTCGGGCACCGCCCGCACCGGCGTCCACGGGGACACCCCGCGCAGGAAGAGGACCTCGCACTTGTAGAGGTTGCCCACCCCGGCCAGGTTGCGCTGGTCGAGCAGCGCCTCGCCGATGCTCCGCTCCGGCTGCGCGGCCAGCCGGCGGACCGCCTCGTCCGGATCCCAGTCCGGGCCGAGCAGGTCCGGGCCGAGGTGCCCGACCAGCGAGGTCTCCTCGGCGGTCGGGACCAGCGCCAGCTCGTGCAGGTGGTAGCCGACCGCGACCGCGTCGGGGGACCGCAGCACGACCCGGATCAGGTGGGCCGGCCGCACGCCCCACCGCTCGCCCGGCGCGTACGCCCGCCAGGCGCCGTCCATCCGCAGGTGTGAGTGCAGCGTCCGATCCTCGCCGGCCGGGTCGCGCAGGCGCAGCAGCAGGTGCTTGCCCCGGCTGGCCGACTCGCGGACGGTCCAGCCGGTCAGGTCGGCGGTGGCGAGCTGCGGCACCCGGAAGTCCGACCCGGTGAGGCGGACCCCGGCCAGCGCGCGCTCCAGCACGCGGGCGGTGTTCCAGACGGTGTCACCTTCGGGCACGTGACCATTCTCCCTGACCGAGTGAAATTCATGAATTTCGCTATTTGTACCTATGTTCCCATTCATCCTTGGGGCGGCAAGGATCAGGGGGTTCTGAGGAGAATCCCATGGCCCGTGCCCGCCGTACCCTGATCGCCCTGACCGCCCTGCTCACCCTGGCCGCCGGCGTGCCCGGCACCCCCGCGACGGCCGCCCCACCGGCCGCCGCCGCGCCGTCGGGCACCGCCGCGCCCGGCGCCGAGCGCTGGTCCGCCGACCTCGCCGTCGCCGGCGGCGACGACGTCAACGTCACCTGGCGCGCCGGCCGCCTGCGGCTGACCGACCCCCACCCCGCCGCCCGCACCCGGCCCGCCGCGGCGTCCGGGCCGGTCGCCGAGGGCATCCTGCTCTCCGCGCCCCGCGCGCTGGACCGGCCCGCCACCCGGGTACGCGCCCGGCTCGCCGCCCGCACCGGCGACGGCGGCACGGCGACGGCCCAGGTGCGCGGCTGGCGGTCCGGCCGCTGGACCGAGTGGCGCGACGCCGCCGAAGCCGTCTTCGGCCAGCCGGTCACCCGGGTCCAGGCCCGCGTCGTGCTGACCGCCCCGGGCCCGGCGGCGCAGGCCACCGTGACCGGGCTGACGCTCGCCGCCGACCAGGCCGCCCCCACCGCGGCCCTGCCGACCGCCGCCCGCACCTACCGGGCGTACGCGACCAGGATCGGTCTCGTCGGCGGCGTCACCGCAAACGGGCACACCGTCGGCGTCCGCGACCACTTCGCGGCGCTGCCCAGCCGACGTGGCCTCGCCCCGCGCGGGACCGGCGACTACACGGTCAAGGTCTGCACCACCGGCGGCAGCCGCTGCGAGTACGCGCCGGTCTGGGACGTCGGCCCGTGGAACACCCGCGACGACTGGTGGAACCCGCCGGCCGTCCGGGAGAACTGGAAGGACCTGCCGCAGGGGCTGCCCGAAGCCCAGGCCGCCTACCAGGACGGCTACCACGGCGGGCGGGACCAGTTCGGGCGGACCGTGCGCAACCCCGCCGGCCTCGACCTGGCCGACGGCACGTTCACAGACGGGCTGCGGCTCACCGACAACGCCTGGGTGGACGTGACCCTGCTCTGGACCGGCGGCGGGGCGCGGGCGATCGTCGGCTCCGGGCCGCTGAACCTGCGCACCGGGGCGGGCACCGCCCACCCCAGCCGGGGCCTGGCCGCCACGTCCGCCCAGGTGCCGGTGCAGTGCTACGTGACCGGCCAGCGGATCGCCGGGACCTACCGCACCACGACCAGGTGGTACCGCCTGGTCGGCGGCGACTACGTCAGCCACGCCTACCTGTCCTCGGTCTACGGCGGCACCGTGCCCCGCTGCTGACCGGGACTCAGGAGGTGGTCACGGCGATCACGTCGCCGGGGGCGACGTCGAGGACACCGGCGGCGTGGCCGGTGCGCACCGCCACGGCCACCAGGCCGGCCGAGTCGACGTAGACCACCAGCCCACCCGGCTCCGCGTCGGAGAACGTGCGGCCGTGCACCGCCACCCGACCGGACACCCGCACCCGGGCCGGCAGCCCGTCGAGCAGCGCGCCGGGCGCGGCGAGCTGGACGTTGCCGAAATGGTCGACGGTCAACACCTCGGCGGTGAACCCGCCGGCGTCGGCTCGCACCACCGGCTCCGGCAGCCGGACCAGGGCCGCCGGGTCGACGGCCGGCCCGGCACCGGACAGCGGCGCGCCGAGCGCCAACCGGGCCGCCACCGGCACGAACACGTCCCGCCCGTGGAAGGTGCGGGACACGGTGGGCGCGAGCCACTCCGGGTTGGTCAGCTCCACCGCCCCGGTCACCCCGCCGAGCGCCTCCGCCGCCGGCAGCAGCAGGCCGTTGTCCGGCCCGACCAGCAGCCCACCGGGCGTGGCCAGCGCGACCCCGCGCCGCTCGGTGCCCACCCCCGGGTCGACCACCCCGACGTGCACCCCGGGCGGCAGGTAGGGCACCGTCTGCGCCAGCACCGTCGCGCCCCGCCGGACGTCGGCCGGCGGCACCAGATGCGTCACGTCGATCACCCGCGCGGCCGGTGCGAGCCGGGCCAGCACCCCGTGACACGCCGCCACGAACCCGTCGGAGAGCCCGTAGTCGGTGGTCAGTGAGACATGCGGCCCGCTCGTCGGGTGACGTGCCATCGGCTTCCTCCTCGGCGTCGTCCGGACTGGTCGGCAGGGGCGGGTCAGCCGCGCAGGCGCAGCCCCCGGGGAGTGGCCCGGAAACCGGCGGCGGTGAGCGCGTCGCGCAACGGGGAGGCGTGCACCGCCTCGCCGTCCGCGCGCTCCACCGAGATCGCGCCGAGCGCGCCCGAGTGCACCGCGTCGGCGAGCGCCTTGCCCGCCGCGCCGAGCGTGTCGGTGTCGTCGGTGAACGACAGGATCGTCCGCCCGCCCCGTTCGACGTAGAGCACCAGATCGCCGCCGACCAGCACGACAAGTGCCCCCGCCTTGCGCCCGGCCCGGTGGCCGGCGGCCGGGGCCGTCCCGTCCCCGGAGTCGACCACGCGGTCCGGCCAGGGCAGCGCCGCGCCGTACGGGTTCGCCGGGTCGGTCGCGGCCAGCACCACGGTCGGCCCGCCGCCGCTCCGGCCGCCATCCGCCGGATCGGCCAGCGCCCGGATGCGGTCGACCGCGCCGGGCACCGCGAACTGCGCCGCGCCCAGACCCTCGACGAAGTAGCCGCGCCGGGCCGCCCCGCGTTCCTCCAGCGCGGCCAGCACCGGGTAGACCGCGGCGAAACCGCCGGTCACCTGCTCGGCCACGACCGCGCCCCGGGTCACCACGCCGTGCCGCTCCAGCAGCAGGTCGGCCAGGGCGGCGGCTCGACGGGTCGGGTCCAGGTCGCGGTCGGGCAGCCGGGACCAGCGCCCGGCCATGGTCGGCGGGCCGCCCCGGCTGGGCAGCGCCACCCGGCCGGGGCGGCGGTAGCGGGTGCGCGGGGCCGCCGGCCGGGACCGGTGCGCCCCGCCGGCGCCCAACGCGGCGCGCAGCGGCGCCAGCGTGTCGTTGGTCAGGTGGCCGGCCCAGACCAGATCCCACACCACCGCCGACAGGGCGGCGTCGTCGGTGGCGCCGACCCGGTCGGAGAGCGAGCGGAAGAAGAGCGCCTGCCCGTCGGCGAGCGCGTCGAGCACCGCCTCGTGGGTCGGGGTGAGCGTCAGCGCCTCGTCCGGCGGCGGCAGCAGCAGCGGCGCGACGTCGGCGTACGCCAGCGTCACCCACCCGTCGCCGCCGGAGATCGCCCCGGCGCCGGCCCACACCACCTCGCCGCCGGCGCACAGCTCGTCGAGCTGCGCGGGCGAGTAGTCGGCCACCCGGGCGGGCAGCACCAGCCGTTCCAACGCGGACGCCGGCACGGTCACGCCCTGCAACTGCTCGACGGCGGCGGCGACCGCCTCGACACCGCGGGCCGACGAGCCGACCTGCTGCCAGCGGGGCAGGAACGCGGCCAGCGCGCGGGGCGGCACCGGCTCGATCTCCCGGCGCAGCGCCGCCAGGGAGCGGCGGCGCAACATGCGCAGCACCTCGGCGTCGCACCACTGCGTGCCGACGCTGTCCGGGGCGAACTCGCCGGAGACCACCCGACCGTTGGCCGCCAGCCGGCGCAGCGCCTGCTCGACCACGAACACGCCGAGCCCGAACCGGGCCGCGCAGGTGGCCGCCGCGAACGGACCGTGGGTGCGGGCGTACCGGGCGACCAGGTCGCCGAGCGGGTCGGCCACCGGGGCGAGGTGGGCGTCGGCCACCCCGACCGGCAACGCCACCCCGAGCGCGTCGCGCAGCCGGGCCGCGTCCTCGACGATCACCCAGCGCTCCTCGCCGGCGATCCGCACCCGCAGCACCCGGCGGGCCGCCGCCAGCTCCTCGGGCCAGGCCGCCGGCACGCCCCGCTCGGCCAGCTCGGCGCCGCTCAGGTCACCGACCACCCGGAGCAACTCGACCACGTCCTCGGCGTCGCGGGGACGCCGCTGCCCGGTGCGCCACCGTAGCTGCCGTTCGGTCTCGGCGAGCACCGCCGGGTCGAGCAGCTCCCGCAGGTCGACCCGGCCGAGCAGCTCACCGAGCAACCCGGAGTCGAGCGCCAGCGCGGCGGCACGCCGCTCGGCCAGGGGCGCGTCGCCCTCGTAGAGAAACGCCCCGACATAGCCGAAGAGCAGCGACCGGGCGAACGGGGACGGGCGCTCGGACTCCACTTCGACCAGGCGCACCTTGCGGGCGGCCAGGTCGCGCATCAGCTCGGCCAGGGCCGGCTGGTCGAAGACGTCCTGCAGACACTCCCGGGCGGCCTCCAGGGTGACCGGGAAGTCGGCGTACTCGCGGGCCACGTCGAGGAGCTGCGCGGCCCGCTGGCGCTGCTGCCAGAGCGGTTGCCGGCGGCGCGGGTCACGGCGCGGTAGCAGCAGCGACCGGGCCGCGCACTCCCGGAACCGGGAGGCGAACAGCGCCGACGTGCCGACCGACTCCTCGACCAGCTGGGCGATCTCGTCCGGCTCGAAGACCACCACGTCGGCGCCGGGCGGCTCCTCGGCGGTGTCCGGCAGCCGGACCACGATGCCGTCGTCGGAGGGCATGACCTGGGCGTCGACGCCGTAGCGCTCGGCCAGCCGACGGCCGATGGCGAGCGCCCACGGCCCGTTGACCCGCGCGCCGAGCACGGAGTGCACGGCCAGCCGCCAGTCGCCCAGCTCGTCGCGGAAGCGTTCGACCACCACCGTCCGGTCGTCGGGCAGCGAGCGGGTGGCCGTCTTCTGCTCGCGCAGGTAGGTCATCAGGTTGCCGGCGGCCCAGTCGTCCAGCCCGCCGGCCCGCAGCGCCGCCACCGCGTCGGCGTCGGACTGCCGCAGCAGCGCCCGGACCCGGGCGCCGATCGCCCGGCCCAGCTCGACCGGGCGGCCGAGCTGGTCGCCCTTCCAGAACGGCATCCGGGCGGCCTGGCCCGGGGCGGGGGAGACCAGCACCCGGTCGGGGGTGATCTCCTCGATCCGCCAGGACGACGAGCCGAGCAGGAACACGTCGCCGACCCGCGACTCGTAGACCATCTCCTCGTCCAGCTCGCCGACTCGGGCGGCCCGCTCGGCCCCGGCCAGGAAGACCCCGAACAGGCCCCGGTCGGGGATGGTGCCACCACTGGTCACGGCGAGCCGCTGGGCGCCGGGCCGCCCGGTCAGCACGTCGGCCGCCCGGTCCCAGACCAGCCGGGGGCGCAGCTCGGCGAACGCGGTGGACGGGTAACGGCCGGAGAGCATGTCGAGCACCGCGTGCAGCGCCGAGTCGGGCAGCTCGGCGAAGGGCGCCGCCCGGCGGACCAGCACGGCCAGGTCACCGAGCCGCCACGGCTCCAGGGCGACCATGGCGACGATCTGTTGCGCCAGCACGTCGAGCGGGTTGCGCGGGTAGTGCAGCTCCTCGATCGCGCCCACCCCCATCCGCTCGGCGACCACCGTGCAGGAGAGCAGGTCGCCGCGGTGCTTGGGGAAGACCACGCCCCGGGAGACCGCGCCCACCTGGTGCCCGGCCCGGCCCACCCGTTGCAGCCCGGCCGCCACGCTCGGCGGCGCCTCGATCTGCACCACCAGGTCGACCGCGCCCATGTCGATGCCCAGCTCCAGGCTGGAGGTGGCGACCACGGCGGGCAGCTGACCGGACTTGAGTGCCTCCTCGATGTGCTTGCGCTCCTCCCGGGAGACGCTGCCGTGGTGCGCGCGGGCGATCACCGTGGGCGCGCCGGCCGCCGCGCCGGACTGCGCCATCACCTCGGCCGGCTGCCGGGGCGCGCGCACCGGCCCGACCGGCCCGCCGAAGGCATCCGCGCCGCGCCGCGCGCCCAGGCCCGCCGGGCCCGCGCCGCGGCCGGTCGCCGGGCCCGCGCCGTCGGTCGCGCCGCCGCCGGTCGCCTCGCCGCCGGCCGGTGGGCCGCCGTCGCCGGTCGCCGGGCCGTCGCGGCCGGGCAGGAGATCGGATACGCGCACCGGAGCCCCGCCCCGGGCCACGCGGGCGGAGCCCGGGGCGGCCGGCGCCTCGACCTCCTCGGCGGCCAGCTCGTTGAGGCGGGCGCAGAGCCGTTCGGCGCCGCGCCGGGAGTTGGTGAAGACGATTGTGGACCGGTGCGCGCGGATCAACGCGAGCACCCGCTCCTCGACCGCGGGCCAGATCGACGGCCGGCGTGGGCCGAGCCCGCCCAACTCGTCCTCCGGCGGCTCCTGCTCGTCGAGGCGGGTCATGTCCTCCACCGGGACCTGGACGCTGACCTCGATGGTCTTGTCGGCCGCCGGCTGCACCACGTCGACCGGGCGCGCGCCGCCGAGGAAGCGGGCGCAGACGTCGATCGGCCGCACCGTGGCGGAGAGCCCGATCCGCTGGGCGGGCCGGTCGAGCAGCGCGTCGAGGCGCTCCAGGGAGAGCGCCAGGTGGGCGCCGCGCTTGGTGCCGGCCACCGCGTGCACCTCGTCGACGATCACCGTGTCCACCCCGCGCAGTGAGTCGCGGGCCGCGGAGGTGAGCAGCAGGAACAGTGACTCGGGGGTGGTGATGAGGACGTCCGGCGGGGTGCGGGCGAAGGCCCGTCGCTCGTCGGTCGGAGTGTCACCGGTGCGCATCCCGACGGTGATGTCGGGCGGAACGAGGCCGAGCCGGGTGGCGGCCTGGCGGACGCCGATGAGCGGGGTGCGCAGGTTGCGCTCCACGTCGACGGCGAGCGCCTTGAGCGGGCTGACGTAGAGCACCCGGCAGCGCCGCCGGGGATCGGCCGGCGGTGGCTCCTTGCCGAGCCGGTCGAGCGACCACAGGAAGGCCGCCAGCGTCTTGCCGGAACCGGTCGGGGCGACCACCAGGGCGTTGCGGCCGGCGGCGACGGAGCGCCATGCCCCGGCCTGGGCGGGGGTGGGCGCCGCGAACGCCGCGGTGAACCACTCCCGGGTCGCCGCGCCGAATTCCGCCAGCGCCCCGCCTGTCGGTGCCACCTCGTCCGCCACGCCACCATCCTGCCGCGCCGGTGTGACATCGGACCCGCCCCGGGTTTGGTTCTGTCCCACCGACGCGGTTGAAGGGGGGTCTATAGGTCTTTAATCCGTTAAGTCTCACTTAACTGCTTGCTTGCAACCCACAACATAAAGTAACTTCACTCGCGACGTGGCGCGAGCTGGAGGCATGGATGACCGTTGACGAGCGAGGCTCCGGGCTCGGCACCGACGTGCTCATCCGCAAGGTCGACAGTCGGCTCGCGACGCTCCGCACCGGTCTGCACGGCACGGAGCTCGAACTGGCCGAGGAACTGGCCCGGCGCCTGCGCGAGCTGGTCGTCGCCACCGCCTGTGCCAGCGCCGCCGACCGGGCGCTGGTCCGCGCCGCGGTGCACTACTTCGTCCTGCGCCGGGAGAGTCGGGACGCCCGGCTGCCGGTCCGCTCGCTTGCCGACGCGCAGCGCGTCGTCGATCGCACCGCCCGCCAGCTCGCCGGCTCGGACCCCACCGCCGCGTCCCGCCGCGACCCCGCCCCGCTGCGCTGACTGGGTCCCCGGTCCGCGACCTGACACCCGCACCACCTCGCTCCGGTCGCGCACGGCCGGCTGTTCCGCAACAAGAGAGCACTGTCCCACATGTTGAGGAAGATGAAGATCTTGGAAGCAAACGGCCCCTATGGGGGCCGATTCACACCAAGATCTCGCCGAGCGCCGAGCGCCGAGCGCCGAGCGCCGAGCGCCGAGCGCCGAGCGCCGAGCGCCGAGCGCCGAGCGCCGAGCGCCGAGCGCCGAGCGCCCGGGTTGTGAGGAGGTGCGGCGGTCGGGCGGGTTTCCGGAAAAGCGGCGCGGCCGGGTGGGAAGTGGCGTGTGATCGGTCGTGCCCCCAGCGTGCGCCGCCGCGCTGTCACCTCGACCGGGAGTGTTAGTGCTCGTCCTGCTGATCCTGCACCTGGTGGCGGCGCTGTTCGCCCCGCTGCTGGTCCGCAGGTGGGGCCCGCGCGCCTGCCTGCTGCTCGCGGCCGTCCCGGCTGCCGGGGCCGGCTGGGCGGTGGCGCACACCGGCGCGGTACGCGACGGCGGCGCGGTGGTCGAGACGTACCCCTGGATCGCCCAGCTCCGGTTCGACCTCGCGCTGCGGGTCACCACGCTGTCCTGGCTGATGATGCTGCTGGTCGGCGGCGTCGGCGCGCTCGTGCTGGTCTACTCCGCCCGCTACTTCCCGCCCGGCTCGGTCGGCCTGGGCCGGTTCGCCGCGGTGCTGGTGGCCTTCGCCGGCGCGATGCTGGGCCTCGTCGTCTCCGACGACCTGCTGCTGCTCTACGTCTTCTGGGAGCTGACCACGGTCTTCTCCTACCTGCTCATCGGGCACAGCACCGAGCGCCGGGCCAGCCGGTGGGCCGCCGCCCAGGCACTCACCGTCACCACGCTGGGCGGGCTGGCGATGCTTGTCGGTTTCCTGCTGCTCGGCCAGCACGCCGGAAGTTACCGCTGGTCCGCGGTGACTGCCGCGCCGCTGCCCGGCGGCGGCTGGCTGACCACCGCGGTGCTGCTCGTCCTGGCCGGCGCGTTGGCGAAGTCCGCGGTGTTCCCGTTCAACGCCTGGCTGCCGGTGGCGATGGCGGCGCCCACGCCGGTCAGCGCGTACCTGCACGCCGCCGCGATGGTGAAGGCGGGCGTCTTCCTCATCGGGCTGCTCGGGCCGGCGCTCGCCCCCGCCGGGCCGTGGCGACCGGTCACCGTGGTCGCCGGGCTGGTCATCCTGGTCGCCGGCGGCTGGGCGGCGCTGCGCCAGTGCGACCTCAAGCTGCTGCTGGCGTACGGGACGGTCAGCCAGCTCGGCCTGCTCGCGGTGGTGCTCGGGGCCGGCACCCCGCACGCGGCCCTGGCCGGCGTCGCCATGCTGGCCGCGCACGCGCTGTTCAAGTCCGCGCTCTTCCTCGTCGTCGGCATCCTCGACCACGAGGCGGGCAGCCGGGACCTGCGGGACCTGTCCGGGGTGGGCCGGGCCGCGCCGGTGCTGGCCACCGTCGCCACGCTGGCGGCGGCGTCGATGGCCGGGGTGCCACCGCTGCTCGGGTTCGTGGCCAAGGAGGCGGTGCTCGCCGCGTTCACCGACCACCCGTGGGTGCTGGCGGCGCTGGTCGTCGGCAGCGCGTTGACGGTGGCCTACACCATCCGCTTCCTGTGGGGCGCGTTCGGCACCCGACCCGGCGTCGCAGACACCGAGGTGCACCGGCCACCCGCCGCGATGCTCGTGCCGCCGGCGCTGCTCGCCGTCACCGGGTTCGCCGCCGGGCCGGCCGCCGGGTGGCTGAGCGGCCTGCTCGAACCGTACGCGGAGCTGTTCGGCCCGGTCGACGAGCACCTGGCGCTCTGGCACGGGCCGACCACGGCGCTCGGCCTCTCCGCCCTGGTGCTGGCCGGCGGCGCGGCGCTGCACCTGGTCCGCGGCCCGCTCGCCCCGGCGCTGACCCGGCTGCGCTCGCCGGTCTCCGGCAGCCAGGGGTACGAGTGGGTGGTCAACCGCTTCGACCGGGTCGCCATCGAGGTCACCAGCGTCACCCAACGCGGCTCGCTGCCGCAGTACCTCGGCACCGTCCTGGCGGCGCTGGTGCTGGTGCCGGGCGGGGCGGTGGTGGCCACCGCGCCGTGGCGGGTCGAGCTGGTGCCCTGGGACAGCCCGACCCAGCTCGTGGTCTGCGTGGTGCTCGCGGTCGCCGCGGTGCTCGCGGTCGGCGCCCGCCGCCGGCTCACCGCGATGCTGCTGGTGGGCGTCACCGGCTACGGCACGGCGATGATGTTCGTCCTCTACGGCGCGCCGGACCTGGCGCTCACCCAGTTCCTGGTGGAGACCGCCACCATCGCCGTCTTCGTGCTGGTGCTGCGGCGGCTGCCGGAACGTTTCTCGGCCCGCCCGCTGCGCCGCAGCCGGTGGGTGCGCCGGGGCGTCGGGGCCGCCGCCGGGCTGGTGATGGCCGCTCTGGCGCTGGCCGCGGCCGGGGCCCGGCGCGCGCCGTCGATCTCCGCGGCCTTTCCCGACCTCGCCGTCGCCGAAGGGTACGGCCGCAACGTGGTAAACGTGACCCTGGTCGACATCCGCGCCTGGGACACCATGGGCGAGATCTCGGTGCTCGTGGTGACCGCGACCGGGGTGGCCAGCCTGATCTTCGAGCGGTCCCGCACCGGCCCGCGCCCGCGTCGGCTCCGCCCCGAGCTGCCGCGCCCCGGGTCGACCGTCTGGCTCCGGGGCGGCCCGACGTTGCGCGAGCGGCGGCGCTCGATCGTGTTCGAGGTGGTCACCCGGCTGATCTTCCACACCGTGCTGGTCTTCTCGCTGTTCCTGCTCTTCTCCGGGCACAACGCCCCGGGCGGCGGGTTCGCCGGCGGACTGGTCGCCGGCCTCGCGTTGACCCTGCGCTACCTGGCCGGCGGCCGGTACGAGCTGGCGGAGGCGGCGCCGGTCGGCGCGGGCACGGTGCTCGGCGCGGGCCTGGCCGTCTCGGTCGGCGGCGGCGTGCTCGGCCTGCTGCTTTCCGGCGCGGTGCTGCAGAGCGTCAAGGTGAACCTGTGGCTGCCCCTGATCGGCCACTTCTATGTGGTCACCTCGCTCTTCTTCGACATCGGCGTCTATCTGGTGGTGGTCGGGCTGGTGCTGGACATCCTGCGCAGCCTGGGCGCCGAGGTGGACCGGCACGTCGAGGCCGCCGGCGAGCCGGGCCGCGGCCTGACCATCCAGCGCGAGGGGCCCTCATGAACCGGCGGGCGGCGTGACGCGGGGGGCGGCCGGGCCGACGCTGGTGCTGGTGCTGGCGGTCGGGGTGCTCGTCGCCACCGGCGTCACGTTGATGCTGGAGCGCAGCCTGACCCGGATCCTGCTCGGCGTCATCCTGCTCGGCAACGGGGTCAACCTGCTCATCCTGCTCGGCGGGCGGGCCGGCGGCGCCCCGCTGGCCGGTACCGCGCCGGCCGGGGGATTGAGCGACGCGCTGCCGCAGGCCATGGTGCTCACCGCCGTGGTGATCATGTTCGGGTTCACCGCGTTCCTGCTCGCGGTCGCCTACCGGAGCTGGCACACCAGCGGCGACGACGAGGTGCAGGACGACCTGGAGGACCGGCAGATCGTCCGGCTGGCCGGGCGCGACGAGGTGGCCGCCGCGGACCTGGGCGGGGAGGGCGCGGACGACGACCCGGAGCAGGTCGACCCGGAACAGGTCGACCCGGAGCCGGCCCGCCGGCGGCTGCGCCGGGGCGAGGAGTCATGAGCGCGAGGAGTGAGCCGGGGCTGCGAGCCCCGCAGTCGCGAATCGTGGCGGCACCATGAGCGGGCTGGTGCCACTGCCGGTGGTGGTGCCGCTGCTCGGCGCGGCGCTCACCCTGCTCCTGTCCGGGCGGCCCCGGCTGCAACGCTCGGTAAGCGTGCTCTGCCTGGCGAGTGTGCTGCTGGTCGCGGTGGTGCTGCTGGTCGGGGCGTACCGGCACGGGCCGCTGGTGACGCGGGTGGGTGGCTGGCCGGCGCCGGTGGGCATCGTGCTGGTGGCCGACCAGTTGGCGGCGCTGATGCTTGTGGTCTCCTCGGCGGTCACGCTCTGCGTGCTGCTCTACTCGATCGGGCAGGGCCGGGCGGAGACCGGGGAGACCGCGCCGGTGAGCATCTTCCACCCCACCTATCTGGTGCTCACCGCCGGCGTGACGAACGCCTTCCTGGCCGGTGACCTGTTCAACCTCTTCGTCGGGTTCGAGATCCTGCTGGCCGCGAGCTTCGTGCTGATCACGCTGGGCGGCACGGAGGCCCGGCTGCGCTCGGGTTCGACGTACGTGGTGGTCAGCATCCTGTCGTCGCTGCTCTTCCTGTCCGCGGTGGGTCTGGTGTACGCGGCCACCGGCACGCTGAACATGGCGCAGCTCGCCGGCCGGCTGGACGCGGTGCCGTCCGGCGTACGCCTGACCCTGGAGCTGATGCTGCTGCTGGCGTTCGGCATCAAGGCGGCGGTCTTCCCGGTGTCGGCCTGGTTGCCGGACAGCTACCCGACCGCGCCGGCGCCGGTCACCGCCGTCTTCGCCGGCCTGCTGACCAAGGTCGGCGTGTACGCGATCATCCGCACCGAGACGTTGCTCTTCCCCGGTGGCCGGGTGTCCGGCCTGCTGATGGTGGTGGCCGGTCTGACCATGGTGGTGGGGATCCTCGGCGCGGTGGCCCAGTCGGACATGAAGCGGCTGTTCTCCTTCACCCTGGTCAGCCACATCGGCTACATGATCTTCGGGGTGGCGTTGAGCAGCGTCGCCGGGCTGTCCGGGTCGATCTTCTACGTGGTGCACCACATCACCGTCCAGACCACCCTCTTCCTGGTCGCCGGCCTGGTGGAGGAGCGGGCCGGCAGCACCGACCTGCGCCGGCTCGGCGGGCTGGCGCGGGTCACCCCGGTGATCGCCGTGCTCTTCTTCGTCCCGGCGATGAACCTGGCCGGCATCCCGCCGTTCTCCGGCTTCCTGGGCAAGCTCGGCCTGCTCCAGGCCGGTGTGGCGGCCGGCGGCACCCTGCCCGCCGTGCTGGTCGCCGCGGGCACGGCGACCAGCCTGCTCACCCTCTACGTCGCGTCCCGGGTGTGGAACATCGCGTTCTGGCGGGCGCCGAGACTGGCCACCACCACCCCGGTCGCCCGGCTGCCCGGCCTGATGGTCGGCGCCACCGCCGCGCTGGTGGCGCTCGGCGTGCTGCTCACACTGGTGGCGGGCCCGCTGTTCCAGGTCACCGCGGACGCCGCCGCCGACCTGCGCCAGCGCACCCCGTACGTCCGGGCGGTCCTGCCGCGGGACATGCCGTGACCGGCGTGCCGCCCCCGGACCGGGGCGCCACCGAACGGCCGCCGGCGGGCGGGCCGCCGTGGGTGGGTCGGGGCGGGCGGTGGCGCGACCAGGCGATCGCGCTCGGCTGGTTGCTCGTCGCCTGGCTGCTGCTCTGGGGCGAGGTGTCCTGGGGCAACCTGCTCGGCGGGCTGGTGATCGGCGCGGCGGTGCTGTTCTTCTTCCCGCTGCCGCCGGTCACCTTCGGCGGCCGGCTGCGACCGGGTCCGCTGCTGGTGCTCGCCGGCAGGTTCGTCGCGGAGCTGGTCAGCGCCAGCGTGCACGTCGCCGCCGTGGCGTTGCGTCCCGGCTACCGGCCGCGCGGCGCGATCATCGCGGTTCCGCTGCGGGTCCGCACCGACCTGAACCTGGCGCTCACCGCCGAGGTGATCTCGCTGGTGCCGGGCACCCTGATCCTCGACATCGACCGCGCGCGGGGCGTGCTGTTCGTGCACCTGCTCGACGTGCGCGCCCCGGCGGACCTGGCCGGCGGGCGCGACCGCGTGCTCGCCGTCGAACGGCGCATCGTCCGCGCCGTCGGCTCGCCCACCGAGGTACGCCAGCTCGACCTCGAACCCGTCGAACGGAGGAACGACCCGTGACCGTCCTGCTCGCCCTCGCGCTGACCCTGCTGCTCTCGGCCACCGCGCTGCTCGCCCTGCTGCGGATCTACCGGGGCCCGTCGCTGCTCGACCGCGTCGTCGGCGCCGACCTGCTGCTGTCGGCCATGCTCGCCGCCGTGGCCACGGAGGCCGCGGTGAGCCGGCACGCCACCACGTTGCCGGTCCTGGTGGTGCTCTCGATGCTCGGCTTCGTCGGCTCGGTCTCCCTGGTCCGCTTCGCCGTCCGGGCCGAATCGTGAGCGCGAGGAGTGAGCCGGGGTTGCGAGCCCCGCAGTCGGGAACCGACACCAGCTTCGTGAGCGCGAGGAGTGAGCCGGGGTTGCGAGCCCCGCAGTCGCGAACGAGAGGGGGCTCAGCGTGAGCGCGAGGAGTGAGCCGGGGTTGCGAGCCCCGCAGTCGCGAACGAGAGGGGGCTCAGCGTGAGCGCGGGTGCGGTGGCGGACTGGGCGGGTGGTTTCCTGCTGTTGGGTGGGGCGTTGCTGAGCCTGGTCGCCGGCATCGGGCTGGTGCGTTTCCCGGACACCCTGGCCCGGATGCACGCCGCCACCAAACCGCAGGTGCTCGGCATGCTGCTGCTCCTGGCCGGGCTGGCGTTGCGCCTGCGTACCGGGTCGGACCTGGGCATGCTGGTGCTGGTGGCGATCTTCCAGCTCGCCACCGCGCCGGTCGCCGCGCAGATGATCGGGCGGGCCGCCTACCGGGCCGGGCGGGTGGACCGTTCGCTGCTCGACGTCGACGAGCTGGCCGAGCCGTGAAACGGGACGTGGGGGAGGGTTCCCGGCACCTTCAGCGGGCGTCCAGCGAGCACCGATAAAATGGCGGCATGATCGACTCTCCTGCCCCGGAGGGCAGCAGTAGCCGGCCGGGTCGTACCCGGCATCTTTCCTTCCCGACGACCCCGGGAGCCCTGAACCTCCCGTGTTGATCCTCGTCGGTCTCCTTCTCATCACCGTGCTCACCGCCGCCACCGGCTACTTCGTGGCGCAGGAGTTCGGCTACGTCGCGGTGGACCGCGGCAAGCTCAAACACCTCGCCGACGGTGGCGACCGGGCCGCCGCCCGGGCCCTGGAGGTGACCGGGCGGCTCTCCTTCATGCTCTCCGGCGCCCAGCTCGGCATCACCGTGACCGCCCTGCTGGTCGGTTACGTCGCCGAGCCCTACCTGGGCGCCGGGCTGGCCGACCTGCTCGGCCTCGCCGGGGTGTCCGGCGCGGTCGCGCTGCCGCTGTCGGTGGCGCTGGCCCTGGTCATCGCCACAGTGGTGCAGATGGTCCTGGGTGAGCTGGCCCCGAAGAACCTGGCCATCGCCCGGGCCGAGCCGCTCGCCCGGGCGCTGTCCCGGTCCACCCTGATCTACCTGCGAGTCGCCGGCCCGCTGATCACGCTCTTCGACCGGGCCGCCGTGCGGCTGCTCCGCCGCGTCGGCATCGAGCCGATCGAGGAACTGCCCAGCGGCGCCACCCCGGCCGACCTGGAACAGATCATCGCCGAGTCCCGCGAGGAGGGGCACCTCGACGCGGAGATGTCCGACCTGCTGGACCGGGGGCTCGACTTCCGGGAACTGACCGCGGGCGAGGCCATGGTGCCCCGGGTGGACGTGCACACCGTCCGCGCCGACGAGCCGGTCAGCCGGGTCGTCGAGATGCTCGACACCGGCCACTCCCGCTTCCCGGTGCGCGGGGCCGAGGGCGTCGACGACCTGATCGGCGTGGTCGGCATCGCCGACGTGCTGGGGGTGCCGCCGGCCGAGCGCTCGCGTACCCGGATCGGCGCGGTCGCCGTACCCCCGTTGCTGGTGCCGGAGACGCTGCCGCTGCCGACGGTGCTGGACCGGCTCCGGTCCGGGCACCGGCAACTGGCCTGCGTGGTCGACGAGTACGGCGGGTTCGCCGGCGTGATCACGTTGGAGGATCTCGCCGAGGAACTGGTCGGCCCGATCCGCGACGAGGACGACCCGCCGGAACGCGCGCCGGCCCGGCAGGAGGACGGCTCCTGGGTGGTGCCGGCCCGCTGGCGGATCGACGAGGTCGCCGACAGCACCGGCATCGAGCTGCCCGAAGCGCCCGAGTACGACACGCTCTCCGGCCTGGTGATGCGGGAGCTGGGCCGGGTCCCCGAGGTCGGGGACCGGCTGGAGATCGCGCCGGCCGGTGACGGTGACGAGCCGTCCACCGGCCCACGGGTGCTGGTCGAGGTGCTGGCGGTGGACCGGCACGTGGCCGACTCGGTCCGGCTGCGGTCGACCGCCGACGTGGCCGGGGAGGGTGCGGCATGAGCCCCGGGTTCGCGCTCATCTTTTCCGTGGTGCTGCTGGCGCTCAACGGGTTCTTCGTGGCGGCCGAGTTCGCCCTGGTCGCGGCGAAGCGTTACCGGTTGGAGCAGTCGGCCGCCGGTGGTGGCCGGGCGGCCCGCGCGGCGCTGGACGGCGTCCGCGAGCTGAGCCTGATGCTGGCCGGCGCGCAGCTCGGCATCACGCTGTGCACGCTGGGTCTGGGCGCGCTGGCCGAGCCGGCCATCGAGCACCTGCTCAGCCCGCTGCTGCACGCGGTCGGCCTGCCCGACGCGGCGAGCCACGTGGTCGCGCTGGTGTTCGCGCTGGGTCTGGTGACGTTCCTGCACCTGGTGGTCGGTGAGATGGCGCCGAAGTCCTGGGCGATCACCGACGCGGAGCGTTCGGCGATGCTGCTGGCGCTGCCGTTCCGGGCGTTCGCCCGGATCGCCCGCCCGGTGCTGTCGCTGCTCAACGGCCTGGCCAACGCGATGCTGCGGCTGGTCGGGGTGCAGCAGCAGGACCAGCTCGCCCAGGTGCACGGCCCGGACGAGCTGCGCATCCTGCTGGAGCAGTCCCGGGAGCACGGGCTGCTCGGCGCCGAACAGCACCAGTTGCTGACCAGCATGCTGGAGTTGCAGGGCACCACCGTGGCGCAGGTGATGGAGCCGTTCGACCGGATCGTCACGGTGCGCCGGGACGACACGGCCGACCGGATCGAGCACGTGTCCCGCGACAGCGGCCGGTCCCGGCTCGCCGTGGTCGATGCCGGTGGCGAGGTGTGCGGCCTGGTGCACGTACGCGAGGCGGTGCGCGCAGTCACCACCGGCCGGCCGGCGACAGCCGGTGAGTTGATGACGAGCGCGTTCACGCTGCCCGCCGAGGCATCGGTGACCGAGGCGGTGGCCGCCATGCGGGGCCGGCAGGCGCAGCTCGCGCTGGTGCGCAACGGCGGCGGCCCGACCCGCCCGATCGGCTTCGTCGCCCTCGAAGACCTGCTGGAGGAGGTCATCGGCGAGTTCGACGACGAAACCGACCCGGTCCCGCGGGGCCGCCGCCTGCGCTGACCCACCCACCCACCCACCCACCCACCCCCCTTCGCCGCAGATTCACGGAAACAGGGGCTGTCCGAGCTCGGACAGCCCCTGTTTCCGTGAAACAGGCGTGCGATCGGGGGGCGGGGGGGCATGCGGCGGCGGGGAAGGGGAATGTCGCGATATGCGGGTGACGGGGGTGTCGAGGGGACCGGCCTGGACCGGGCTCTCGGTGAGCACCACCCTGCCCAACCCGAGCACCCGCCCGGGCCTGCGCCTGCCGGGACGGGTGACGCTGCGCGCCGACGGCGAGGACATCGTGGTCCGGCACATCCGGCTGGGACTTGTCGCGCAGGTCGAGCCGGAGGATCCGGGAGCGTCACGCCGGCTCGTGCAGTATCACCAGTGGCCGATCGCGGGCCGGTTCGTGGTGCCGGCGGGTCGGCGGCGGGCGGTCGACTTCGCCGTGCCGCTGCCCTGGGAGACGCCGGTGACGGTGTTCGGCGGGGTGCCGTTGCTGACCCTGCGCACCGGCTTGCGGACCGAGGTGTCCGTCGATCCGGACCTGGACCAGGGCGAGATGGTGCCGGTCCTGGTCCACCCGTTGCCCACCCAGCAGCACCTGCTCGCCGCGCTGGACACGCTCGGCTTCGTGATGCGGCAGGCCGGGCTCCAGCAGGGCCGGCTGCCGCAGGTGGCGCAGACGCTGCCGTTCCAGCAGCGGCTCGGCTTCTGGGCCGCGCCGCTCTACGCCGGGCCGATGACCGAGCTGGAAGTGATCATGTGGACGGACCCGGCCGGCATGGAGGTGCTGTTCTGGCTGGACCGGCGGCTCTCCCTGGCCGGGGTGACCCACCAGAGCATCAGCCGGTTCCGGGTCTGGCACGCCGGGGCGGACCGGCGGGACTGGGTGTCGACGGTGGACGGCTGGCTGCGGCACGCCATCGACCGGCACGCCGCCGCCGCCGCGCATGCGGACTGGTCGGCCACGGTCCGGGAGTCGGCGCACGTCAGCCGCCATCCCGACCAACCCGTCGCACCCGGGTACGGGCTCGGCGGCACGGCCGGCAGCGGCGGCGTCGGTGGCGGTGGCGGCGACGGCACCTGAGCACCGCGCTGCCCACCACACGGGGCGGTGAGAGGGGGCCCCTTCTCTACCGGAGGCGTTAACCGGGGGCCCCTCCTTACCCCTCAGCCGGCGGCGAGCTTGAGGCGCTCCCGGAGCTTGAGCTGGGCGGTCGGCCACTCGTCGGCGAGCATCGAATAGAGCGCGGACTGCCGCCAGGTGCCGTCGGCACGCCGCCGGTTGGACCGCAGCGTCCCCTCCCGCACCGCGCCGAGCCGCTCGACGGCCCGCTGGGAGCGTTCGTTGAGCGTGCTGGTCTGCCAGGTGACCCGCACCGCGTCCAACTCCTCGAACGCGCGGGTGAGCAGCAGCAGCTTCGCCTCGGTGTTGATGCCGGTGCGCCACCAGGCCCGGCCGAGCTGGGTGTGGCCGATCTCCACCGCCCGCAGGTCGGCGTCCGGCTCATGGTAGGACGTGGTGCCGACCACCGCCCCGGTGGCCGCGCAGCGCTGCACCCAGGGCGTCCGCACGCCCCGCGACCAAGCGTCCAGGGCCGCGCGGATCAGCGCGGCGGTGTCGTCCACGCTGGTCGGGCGACGGCTGCCCACGTGCCGCCAGACCTCCTCGTCGTCGAGTGCGGCGTGCAGCTCCTCGGCGTGGGCGAGGTCCAGCGGCTCCAGCAGCACGTGCTCGCCGCGCAGCACCACCGGGTCCAGCCAGGGGGACCGCGTCGGCCGCAGGTACGCCGGGACCGGCGCGGTGACGCCCGGGGCCGGCTCGGGCAGCCCGGGCGTGAGCCGCAGCGGCAGCACCCCGGCCCAGTGGGGCAGCCTCTCGTCCGCCGGCTCGTCGTTGACCCCGCCGGTCCGGGTGCGAACCGAGACCTCGCGCAGCGGCAGCGCCAGCACGGCGGTCTCGGCCAGCTCGCGGCGGTTCGGCGGCCGGCTCTCGGCGGACCGGCCGCTCGCCACCTTCTCCACCAGCGCGGTCAGCGCCCGGGCCTTCTCGTCGGGGTCGTCGACCAGCCGGGCGGTGCCGTGGGCGACCACCGAGCGGTAGTTGGCGCTGTGGTGGAACTGGGAGCGGGCGTAGACCAGCCCGTCGAGGTGGGTGACCGCGACGCAGACCGGCAGCCCGGCCTCGCCCCGGGCGGCCAGCATCGGCCGGCTGCCGGTGGAGCCGTGCAGGTAGAGCGTGTCGTCGACGCGGAGGTGCAGGGTCGGCAGGATCCGTGGCTCACCGTCCACCACGAACGTTAGCGCGCAGTGGTACGCCTCGTCCAGCAGCGCGTGGACGGTGGCCCGGTCGTAGCGCATCCGGTCCCGGGTGCGGGTGGCGGTGGTGCGTGCGGTCGCGGGGTACATCCGGCATCCCACCTTTGTTCTAGTACAATCCGTAAATTGTGGCAGCACGTTATCAGGTCAGCGGGTCCACCTCGGCGGCCATTTCGACGAGCGTGGAATCCGGCATCCGCGCCGGCACGCTCGTCCCCGGCGACGCCCTGCCGGCGGTCCGGGCGCTCGCCGGCGAGCTGGGCGTCAGCCCGGCCACGGTCGCGAAGGCGTACCAGGACCTGCGGCACCGCGGCCTCGTCGCCACCGCCGGCCGGCACGGCACGAGGGTCCGGCCCCGCCCGCCGGTGGCCACCCGCCGCGCCGCGCTCGCGCCCCCGCCACGACCCGGCACCCGCGACCTCTCCGCCGGGCACCCCGACCGGCGGCTGCTGCCCCCGCTCGGGCCGCACCTGGCCGCGCTCGCCGCCGAGTTCGGGTCCCCGACCGGGTACGCGGACGCCGCCGTCCTGCCCGAGCTGGCCGCGGTGGCCCGGGAACGCCTCACCGCCGACGGCGTGCCGGCCGCCGAGCTGACCGTCACCGGCGGCGCGCTCGACGGCATCGAGCGGCTGCTCGCCGCGCACCTGCGCCCCGGCGACGCGGTCGCGGTGGAGGACCCGGGCTGGGCCAACCTGCTCGACCTGGTCGCCGCGCTCGGGCTGCGTACCGTCGGGGTGCCGGTGGACGACGACGGCCCGAGCGTGGCCGGGGTGCGGGCCGCGCTGGCCGCCGGGGTCCGCGCGCTGGTGGTGACCAGCCGGGCGCAGAACCCGACCGGCGCGGCGGTCTCCGCCGAGCGGGCCGCCGCGCTGCGCACGCTGCTCGCCGGCCGGGCCGACCTGCTGCTGATCGAGGACGACCACGCCGCCGAGCTGGCCCGCGTACCCCTGCACCCGCTCGCCGGAGCGACCCCGGCGTGGGCCTTCGTCCGGTCGGTGAGCAAGCCCTACGGACCCGACCTGCGGCTCGCCGTGCTCGCCGGGGACGAGGCCACGGTGGCCCGGGTGGCCGGCCGGGCCCGGGTGGGCGCCGGCTGGGTGTCCACCGTGCTGCAACGGCTGGTCCTGTCGCTGTGGCGCGACCCGGCCACCGCGAAGCTGGTGCGGCGCGCGGCGGACGGCTACGACCGGCGGCGCGACGGGCTGGTCGCGGCGTTGGCCGCGCGCGGGGTGGTCGCGCACGGCCGCACCGGGATCAACGTCTGGGTGCCGGTGCCCGACGAGACGGTCGCGGTCACCGCGCTGCGCGACGCCGGCTGGTCGGTGGCGCCCGGCAGCCTTTACCGGATCGCCGCCGCCCCCGCGATCCGCCTGACCGTGAGCTCCCTCGACGAGCCCGACCTCCCCGCTCTCGCCGACGCCGTCGCCCGCGCCACCCACCCGGTGCAAGGCCGGGCCCCCTATTAACGCCTCCGGTATAGGAGGGAGCCCCGCTTAACACGCGCCGGGGAGATGCCGCGTGCCGGACGGCGGACGGGGTAGAACGGTCCGCATGGCCGAAACCGAGAGCGCCCCCGGAGCGCAGGAGTTCATCCCGCCGGAGGCGGACACCATCGACGCGCTGCGCGCCGCGGCGGCCGGTTGCCGGGGCTGCGAGCTCTATCGGGACGCGTCGCAGACGGTCTTCGGCCGGGGCGACGAGAGCGCGAGGGTGGTCTTCGTCGGCGAGCAGCCCGGCGACGTGGAGGACCAGCAGGGGCCGCCGTTCGTCGGCCCGGCCGGGCGGCTGCTGCGCAAAGCGGTCGACGACGCCGGCCTCGACCCCGGCCAGATCTACCTGACCAACGCGGTCAAGCACTTCCGCTTCGAACTACGCGGCAAACGACGCATCCACCAGACCCCCGACCGGGTGCACATCACCGCCTGCCGGCCCTGGCTGGTCGCCGAGTTCGCCCGGCTGCGCCCACAGGTCGTGGTGGTGCTCGGCGCCACCGCCGCCAAGGCGCTGCTCGGCCCGACGTTCCGGGTGACGAGACAACGCGGCGACCTGCTGCCCTGGCCGGCCGCCGCGCAGCATCCGGAGGACTTCGCGCGGGTCCCGGTGGACCGCGCCGGCGCGGTCGCGGACGCGCCGGACACCCGGCTGCTGGCCACCATCCACCCGTCCGCCGTGCTCCGCGCGGACAACCAGGACATCGCGTACGAGGGCCTGGTCGCCGACCTCAAAGTGGCGGCCGGCGCGCTGCGCTGAGTCGGCCCCTCCTTGGTCGCGGCAAGGAAACGTCTCGCCGGCCCCCGCTTGTGTCCTTGCGGTCTCGCCGTCAGCCGACCCTCCGGCGGGTGTCAGCGGCGCCCTGACGCACCCATGGTGTTCCACTCGTGAGCTGGGTGAGGCGTGGGTGGAACGCTATGGGTGTCTTCGGCGCCTTGAGGCACCCATGGTGTTCCACTCGTGGCGACGGCTCCCGGCCCGCTGGCTCAGCCGCGCCCCTGCCAGGTGCAGAGGCAGACCCGGTTGCCGTCCGGGTCGGCGAGCACCCAGAAGTTCGGGGCCTCCGCGTCGCTGACCAGTGTGCCACCGGCCGCCAGCGCGGCCTCCAGCCGGGGCTGGACCTCGGCCGGGTCGACCCAGACGTCCGGGTGCCAGTGCTGCCGGGGCTCGTCGCGCCCCGAGCCCTGGAACCAGATCGTCGGCAGCGCCCCGGCCGGGTCGCGCACCTCGTCGTCGCCGGGTCGTGCCTGGTCCCCGGCCAGCACCGCCCGCCAGAACGGCGCCACGGCGGCGTGCTCCGGGCTGTCCAGCGCCAGCTCCAGGCGGGACAGTCCGGCGTACGACGGGGTGAGCCCGGCCTCGGCGGCGAGCGCCGTGACGGCCCGGGCCAGCCGCAGGTCCCGCCCGGTGACGCCGCCGACGTCGTGCGACCACAGCCGCACGTCCACGAACGTGTAGCGCAGGTCCAGGTCGGGATGGTGGTCGACCCGCTCGGCCTCCGCGCCGACGGCGGCCACCAGCGCCAGGCCGGTCGCGAAATCCGGGGTACGGATGCGGGTGTGCAACGCGCCGAGCAGGAACGTCCACCCGTCCAACCCGGCGTCGGCGATCTGCTCTCCGGTCAACGTGCCCATCCGGCCATCCTGACGTGTCCCGGCCCGGCCGGCCAGCGTCCACACCGGATTGCCGAGCGACCCGCCCGGGTACGGTCCCGGCATGTCCGCCGACGACCGCTCCGCGTCCCTGGTGCGGCTCGGCCCGCCCGGACCGTACGTGATCTTCATGATCGTCGCCACGCTGTGCTGGCTGCCGCTGCGGCTCTGGGAGGAGCGGGACGGCTCCGTTTCGGTCGCGGTCGTCCGGGCCGGCCTGGGCGGCGTGATCTGGGGGATCTTCCTCCTGGTGCTGAGCCGGACCGGCTGGATGAGCCGGAAGCGGCGTACGCCGGCCGAGTCGGAGCGGACCGCCGGCTGGCGGATCACCGAGGTCGCCCTGCGGCGGGGCGCGGCGCCCACCGACGAGGCCGGCCGCACGGCGGTCACCGACGACCTGCCGGCGGTACACCGGGGAGCGCTGGGCGCAGCGGTCGCGGCCACGCTGTTCCTCGGTCCGCTGATCGCGCTCGCCGTTGGCGTCGGCCGGACATCCACCGCGATCGGGTTCGGGATCGTCCTGGTCGCGGTGCTGGCCGCCGCCGCGCTGACCGCGCGCCGGGAGCGCCGGTTGCGAGCGCGGCTGTACTGACCGGGCATGCGCTCACGGCCCTCGCTCCGCTCGGTGCGTTCGCTCATGCCGCCCCTGTCCAGGCCCGGGTGAGCGGTGCCAGACTGGCCGCCATGGAGCAGCATCTCTACCAGCCCGTCCACGAAGAGTTCCGGGACCTGTGCCGCCGGTTCCTCGCCCGGGAGGCGGTGCCGCACCACGAGCGGTGGGAGGCCGAGGGCATCGTCGACCGGGAGGTGTGGCGGGCCGCCGGCGCGGCCGGGCTGCTCGGCCCCGACGTCGACCCGGCGTACGGCGGTGGCGGGCAGCGCGACTTCCGGTTCAACGCGGTGCTCGACGAAGAGATCGTCGCGAGCGGCTGCACCGGTCTCGGGTTCGGGCTGCACAACGACGTGGTGGCGCCGTACCTGACCGAGCTGACCACCGACGACCAGCGCAAGCGCTGGCTGCCGGGCTTCTGCTCCGGGGATCTGGTCACCGCCATCGCGATGAGCGAGCCGGGCGCGGGCAGTGACCTGGCCGGTATCCGCACCACAGCGGTCCGCGACGGCGACACGCTCGTGCTCAACGGCCAGAAGACGTTCATCACCAACGGTGAGCTGGCCGACCTCGTGGTGGTGGTGGTCAAGACCGCTCCGGAGCAGGGCGCGCACGGGGTGAGCCTGGTGGCGGTGGAGCGCGGCACCCCGGGGTTCGACCGGGGACGCCGGCTGGCGAAGGTCGGTCTGAAGGCCAACGACACCGCCGAGCTGTTCTTCGACGACTGCCGGGTGCCGGCGGAGAACCTGGTCGGCGTCGAGAACCAGGGCTTCTACCACCTGATGGCGAACCTGCCCCGGGAGCGGCTGAGCATCGCGGTCGGCGCGGTGGCGGCCTGCGAGAAGCTGCTCGCGCTCACGCTGGAGCACGCCCGGTCCCGGGAGGCGTTCGGTCGGCCGATCGGCCGGTTCCAGCACAACCGGTTCCTCCTGGCCGAGCTGGACACCGAGGTCACCATCGCCCGGACGTTCGTGAACCACTGCGTCGAAGAGTACGACGCGGGCCGGTTGTCGGTGACCGACGCGGCGAAGGCCAAGTGGTGGACCACCGAGTTGCAGAACAAGGTCGCCGACCGGTGCGTGCAGTTGCACGGCGGCTACGGCTTCATGCTGGAGCACCCGGTGGCGAAGGCGTGGTTGGACAGCCGGGTGCAGACCATCTACGGCGGCACCACCGAGATCATGAAGGAGATCATCGGCCGCGGGCTCGGCCTGTAGCGAAACCGGTTGCGGGGCGGCCGGCCCGGTGCGCGACGATGAGGCACCCGTCCTCACCAGGAGCACCATGGCCACCGATCTGACCGCGCCGGCCCCGCCCCGGCCCGACGTCGCCGACCTCCAGCGGCGCACCCTCCGGCTGCTCTTCCTCACCCAGATCGTCGGCGGCGTCGGCGTCGCCATCGGCATCTCGGTCGGTGCGCTGCTCGCCGCCCGGGTCGCCGGCACCGCCCTGGCCGGGCTGGCGCAGAGCGCCGGCGTGGTCGGCGCCGCGCTGCTCGCCGTACCGGTGACCCGGCTGATGGCGGCGCGCGGACGGCGACCCGGTCTGGTCCTGGCCTATCTGGTCGGCGCGGTCGGCGGCGCGCTGGTGGTGGTCGCCGTCGTGGCCGACCGGGTGCCGCTGCTCTTCGCCGGCATGCTGCTGTTCGGCGGCGGCACGGCGGCCAACCTCCAGGCCCGCTACACAGCCGTCGACCTGGCCGAGCCGGCGCGCCGGGGCCGGCAGTTGTCGCTGGTGGTCTGGGCCACCACGATCGGCTCGGTGGCCGCGCCGAACTTCGCCGCGCTCGCCGACGGCGTCACCCACGGCTGGGGCCTGCCGCTGCTGGCCGGCCCGTTCCTGGTCAGCGCCGTCGCGTTCACGCTGGCCGCCGGCGTACTCCTGGTCCTGCTCCGGCCGGACCCGCTGCTCACCGCGCGCCGGCTGGCGGCGGCCGAGTCGGTCCGCACCGCCGGCTCCGGCCCGCAGGTCACCCACCGCGGGGGGATGGCCGCCGCGTGGCGCACGGTACGCCGCCGGCCGGCCGCCCGGCTCGGCATCGCCGCGGTCGCGGTGGGGCATCTGGTGATGGTCGCGGTGATGTCGATGACGCCGGTGCACCTCGACGAGTGGCACTCCGACGCGGACCTGCTGCGCGTGGTCGGCGTCGTGCTCAGCCTGCACATCGCCGGCATGTACGCGTTCTCACCGGTGACGGGCTGGCTCACCGACCGGCTGGGCCGGCGGCCGGTGATCCTCGGCGGCGTGGCGTTGCTGCTGGCCGCGTGCGCGGTCGCCGGCACGGCCGGGCACCGCACCCCGGCGCTCTCGGTGGGGCTGGCGCTGCTCGGGCTGGGTTGGTCGGGCACCATGGTGGCGGGCTCGACGCTGCTGTCGGAGTCGGTGCCCACCGCCGACCGGCCCGGCGTGCAGGGCCTGTCCGACCTGCTCATGGGGCTGGCCGGGGCGGGTGCGGCGGCGGTGAGCGGGTTCGTCATGGGGGCCGTGGGGTACCCGACGCTCACCCTGCTGGCGGCGATCGCGGTGGTGCCGCTGGTGGCGCTCGCGCTGCGGCGTCCCGGTGCGGAACCACTCGACGAGGAGGAGTGAACAGGTGCGGCTGACCGACTTCTGGGCGCGGCTGGAGGAGGCGTTCGGGCCGGGGTACGCGGCCAGCATCGCCAGCGACCAGGTGCTGTCCCAGCTCGGCGGGCGGACCGTCGAGCAGGCGCTCGCGGCCGGTGAGGAGACGCACGTGGTGTGGCGCGCGGTGGTCGCCGCGTATCCCGACCGGGTGCCTGCCCGACTACGCTGAGCAGCCTTTTCGTCGGCCCCGCGTGTCGCTTGCCCAGTCGTACACCTGTTCGGCTATTGTCCACAGCGGGGTGCTCGTCCACAGTTCGCGGCCCGTCGGCTGGTTTTCTGTCGGACCCAGCGCCTAGCGTGTCCCGCGTGACGCGAAGCTCAGGAAAGACGCCGGCGAAGGCAGGGGTGGCAACGATGGCGGCAGGTCCTGACCGGGAGAAGGCGCTCGACCTTGCTCTCGCTCAGATCGACAAGCAGTTCGGCAAGGGTTCGGTGATGCGGCTGGGGGAGCGGCCCGTCGTGCAGACGGCGGTCACGCCGACCGGTTCCATCGCGCTCGACGTGGCGCTCGGCGTGGGCGGGCTGCCCCGCGGCCGGGTCGTCGAGATCTACGGTCCGGAGTCCAGCGGTAAGACCACTGTCGCCCTGCACGCGGTGGCCAACGCCCAGCGGGCGGGCGGCATCGCCGCGTTCATCGACGCGGAGCACGCGCTCGACCCGGAATACGCCAAGGCGCTCGGCGTCGACACCGACGCCCTGCTGGTCTCCCAGCCGGACACCGGCGAGCAGGCGCTGGAGATCACCGACATGCTGGTCCGCTCCGGCGCGATCGACATCATCGTGATCGACTCGGTCGCCGCGCTCGTGCCGCGCGCCGAGATCGAGGGTGAGATGGGCGACAGCCACGTCGGTCTCCAGGCCCGGCTGATGAGCCAGGCGCTGCGGAAGATCACCGGCGTGCTCAACAACACCGGCACCACCGCGATCTTCATCAACCAGCTCCGCGAGAAGATCGGCGTGATGTTCGGCTGCATGTCGTATTCGACCAGGGTCACCCTGGCCGACGGCACGCAGGAGAAGATCGGCAAGATCGTCAACCAGCGGATGGATGTCGAGGTCCTCTCCTACAACCCGGACACCGACCGGGTGGAGCCCAAGCGGATCACCAACTGGTTCAACAACGGGCCGGCGGAGCAGTTCCTCCAGTTCACCGTCGCCAAGTCCGGCGGCAACGGTCGTGCCCAATTCGCCGCGACCGCCAATCACATGATCCGGACGCCCGGCGGCTGGCGGGAGGCGGGCGAGTTGATCGCCGGTGACCGGGTCATGTTGGCCGAGTCTCGTCGTCTCAGCGAGCAGCAGTGGCAGGTCGTGCTCGGTTCGCTGATGGGCGACGGGGCGCTTTCGCCGAACCGGCGAGACCGCTCCGGCGTCCGCTTCCGGCTGGGGCACGGTGCCCAGCAGGTCGCCTACCTCGACTGGAAGGTCTCCCTGCTGGGCAACATCAGCCATGCCCGCCGCACCGACGCCCGTGGCGCGAGCTTCGTCGACTTCACGCCGCTGCCCGAGTTGGACGAACTGCGTCGCGCGGTCTACCTCGGTGACGGCAAGAAGCATCTCAACTGGGACTACCTCAAGGCGCTCACCCCGCTGGCGCTCGCCGTGTGGTTCATGGACGACGGCTGCTTCACGCTGCGTTCCAAGGGCCTGCAGGAGCGAACGGCCGGTGGTTCGGGTCGGATCGAGATCTGCGTCGAGGCGATGGCGGAGGGGACCAGGACCCGTCTGGTCGACCACCTGCGCGACGCGTACGGCCTGGACGTGAAGCTGGCGGCCCGTGGCGCGCGGCGGACCGCGTCGATCGTCTTCACCACCGATGCGTCGGCGAGGTTTCAGGCGCTCGTCGCGCCCTACGTGCCGGTCGCCATGGAGTCGAAGCTCCTGGCCAGATTCCGCGGGCAGTGCGCGGTGGAGCCGCAGTTCGTGCCGGAGGAGCTCACGCCGGTGCCGGCGCGGGTCATCGACGTGCGGGTCAAGCCCCGGACCCGATCGATGAACCGGTTTGACATCGAGGTGGAGGGCAACCACAACTACTTCGTCGATGGCGTCATGGTGCACAACAGCCCGGAGACCACGACCGGTGGTCGGGCGCTGAAGTTCTACGCCTCGGTCCGGCTCGACGTGCGCCGCATCGAGAGCCTGAAGGACGGCACCGACGTGGTCGGCAACCGCACCCGGGTCAAGGTCGTGAAGAACAAGGTCGCGGCGCCGTTCAAGCAGGCCGAGTTCGACATCATGTACGGCAAGGGCATCTCCCGTGAGGGCTCGCTGATCGACGTCGGCGTGGAGCAGGCGATCATCCGCAAGTCCGGCGCCTGGTACACCTACGACGGCGACCAGCTCGGTCAGGGCAAGGAGAAGGCTCGCGAGTTCCTCCGCGAGAACCCGGACGTCGCGGCCGAGATCGAGAAGAAGATCCTGGAGAAGCTCGGCGTCGGCACCGGTGGTGCGGGCGACGCCACCGGCGGCCCGGAGTTGCCGCCGGTCGACTTCTGATCCGCTGACCTGTGGCAGGACGACGCGCCCGCACGGGGCGGGGCTGGGATGCCGGCCCGCCCCGTGCGGGTGACGCTACCGGCACGCCCCAGCCCCGCCGTGGCCGTCGCGCTGCGGAGCCCGACCCGGGGGAGGCTCCGGCCCCGCCGCGCGACGAGGCCGAGCTGGCCCGGGAGATCTGCCTGCGGCAGCTCGCCACCCGGCCGCGCACCCGGGCCGAGCTGGCCGGCGCGCTGGCCCGGCGAGGCATCTCCGAAGAGGTGGCCGAGCAGGTGCTCGACCGCTACGACGAGGTCGGCATCGTCGACGACGCGGCCTTCGCCCGGGCCTGGGTGAGCAGCCGGCACAACGGCCGCGGGCTGGCCCGCCGGGCGCTCGCCAACGAGCTGCGCCAGAAGGGTGTGGACGGCGAGGTGGCCGGCGCCGCCCTCGACGGGCTCGACGAGGAGACCGAGGCGGAGACGGCCCGGGCCCTGGTGGACCGGAAGCTGCGCACCGCCCGCGGCGAGCCCGACGCGGTGTTCCGGCGTCTGGTCGGCATGCTGGCGCGCAAGGGCTACCCGGCGGGCGTGGCGATCCGTGCGGTCAAGGACGCGCTCGCCGCGCAGAGCGCCGAGGCGGCCGAGTTCGCCGAGCACATCGACGCCGACGCCCTGGCCGACGCCGAGAACGACCTGGACGCCCGCCGGCACGACTGACCCGTCGCGGCCCGCCCGCTGTCCCGGTCGTCCTCTGTCGTGGCCGGCCCTCGTCGCGGTCGGCCCCTGTCGCGGTCGGCCCCTGTCGTGGCCGGCCCTCGTTGCGGCCAGCCCCTGTCGCGGTCGGCCGCTGTTCTGGGCCGCCCGGTTCGGTCCGTCGTCGTCGCGGACGGCGTTGAGGAGGGTGCACACCGATGCTCAAGGCGTGTCTCAACGGTGGCCGGCGGCGGGACGAGCACCCGGCCGTGCCGCTCACCGCGGCCGAGCTGGCTGCCGACGCCGTCCGCTGCGCGAACGCCGGGGCGACGGCGGTGCACGTGCACCCGCGTGACGACGGCGGCGCCGAATCGCTCGACCCGGCCGTGGTCGCGGCCGCGGTGGCCGCCGTCCGGGCCGCCTGTCCCGCCCTGCCGGTCGGGGTGAGCACCGGAGCGTGGATCGTCCCCGACCCGGCCGAGCGGGTGGCCGCCGTCCGCGCCTGGCCGGTGCTGCCCGACTTCGCCTCCGTCAACGCCCACGAACCCGGCGCTGCGGCGGTCGCCGCGGCCCTGCACGAGCGCGGCGTCATGGTGGAGGCGGGCCTCTGGACGGAGGCGGCGGTCGACGCCTGGCGCCGCTGGTCGACGCCCGCCGGGCGGGTCCTCATCGAGTGCATGGCCGAGGCGGCCGAGGCGGCGCTCGCCGACGCCGCCGCGATCCTCGCCGCGCTGCCCGACCGACGCCCGCCGGTGCTGCTGCACGGCGAGGGCCCGGCGACCTGGCCGGTGTTCGCCGAGGCGGTGCGCCGCGGCCTGCCCGTCCGGATCGGCCTGGAGGACACGCTGCTGCTGCCGGACGGCGCCACCGCGCCGGACAACGCCACCCTGGTCGCCGCCGCGCTGGCCCTGGGCGCCCGCTGATCGAGGTGTTCTGGACGCCCGCTGAACGTGGCCGCCCGGTTGCCGGTTGCCCGTGGCCGCCCCGGTCGCCCGCTGACCGAGGTGTTCGGGTCGCCCGCTGAACGTGGTCCTCCCGGCCGGGCCCGGCGGCCACGCCTGCGGCGTGATCGACACCAGTTCGGGGGAGCGGTGGGGTCGCGGGTCGTCGGATGCCACCACTTCGACGAAGTGGAGTGGATCATTCGTGCGTGGCCCCGGCGCAATGCCGTGCTCGTGCGATGGCAGGGCACCTGAGCAGGCCGAGAAGGTCACGCTGCGGTGAAGGCCGGCGAGGTTTGTCCAAGCCTGTCCGGCATATTCTCACCACTGCGTGACGGAGCAACTTCTCTCCGTCCGGGTGGTTTGATCATGACTCCTTGACCGAACGGTCCCTCGCGACCTAGCCTCGCCATACAGGCTCACTTTGCCCGACCAACGCAGGCTAAGCGCACAACATAGATCTCGTAACAGAACAGCATCACTTTGGCCAGCTTCACCGGCCCTTGACGGTCGCTCCGGCCCTGTCCGGCGCGTCCGACAACTGCAACCGGCCGCCGGCGGTGCCCAACGAGGGGCCACCGCCGACGGAAAGCTGCCCACAGCCAGCCGCTCCGGTCGGGCGTCCAGAGCCGCAGGCGCGTGCCCTTCGCGCGTCCTGCGGCGCCGACGTTTCAGGGGAGGCGGCCATGGCGGGGCGGCACAGGTTCACCGGCGGTCTGCCACACGGTCCCGGCCGCTCCTCGCCGGGCGGCGGCGCGGCATCGGCCGGTGGGGCGCGGGCCGGCGCGGCGTCGGCCGGTGCGGCGTCGGCCGGTGCGGCGTCCGCCGGTTCGGCGCGGCCGGTCGGCACCTACCGGTGCGGAGCGGTGGCATGAGCGCCTTCGACGTCGTCCTCGTCGTGGTGGTGCTGCTGCTCGTCGCGGTGGTGGTCGGGGCCGTGCTGTTCGGCGTACGGACGCTCAAGCGCCTCAGCCTGGCCCCCGCGCCGGAGGACCCGGCCTTCATCGCGGAGAAGGACCGGCAGGAGCAGTCCCTGGCCGCGCTGCGCACCGCGGCCGACGAGGTGAACAGCACCATCGACGTGGCCAAGTCGGCCGCCTCCGCGGCCCGTGCGGAGGCGGCCGCCGCGAAGGCCGAGGCGAAGGCCGCCCGGGCGGAGGCGCGGCGGGTGCTCGACGACGCCCGCGCCGAGGCGGACACCGTGCTGGAACGGGCGCACAAGCAGGCCGAGGCGGACGCCGAGCAGCTCCGGGCGACCGCGCGGCGCAGCGGCGAGCGCGAGGTGGCGGTGCTCGCCGCCACCACCCGGGAGCAGGCCGCCGAGGTCGAGCGGCGGGCGGCCCGGATGGACGAGCGGGAGCGGTTGCACACCGAGGAGGTGGAGCGGCTCGCCGAGCGGGAGCGGCAGCTCACCGCCGCCACCGCCGCGCTCGCCGCCCGGGAGGCCGCGCTGGTCGAGCGGGAGCGGGAGCTGACCGAGGTGGAGGAGCGGCGTCGCCGCGAGCTGGAGCGGGTGGCCGGGCTGACCGCCGACGCCGCCCGCGCGGAGCTTGTCGAGTCGATCGAGAGCCAGGCCAAGCGGGAGGCCGCGCTGCTGGTCCGGGAGATCGAGTCGGAGGCGCGGGGCACCGCCGAGCAGCGGGCCCGGCACATCGTCGTGGACGCCATCCAGCGGGTCGCCAGCGAGCAGACCGCGGAGAGCGTGGTCAGCGTCCTGCACCTGCCCGGCGACGAGATGAAGGGCCGGATCATCGGCCGGGAGGGGCGCAACATCCGCGCCTTCGAGTCGGTCACCGGCGTCAACCTGATCATCGACGACACCCCCGAGGCGGTGCTGCTCTCCTGTTTCGACCCGGTACGCCGGGAGGTCGGCCGGCTCACCCTGGAGAAGCTGGTGCTGGACGGCCGGATCCACCCGCACCGGATCGAGGAGGTCTACGACCTGGCCCGCCACGAGGTGGAGGAGCTGTGCCACCGGGCCGCCGAGGACGCCCTGGTCGAGGTGGGGATCACCGAGATCCACCCGGAGCTGGTCACCCTGCTGGGCCGGCTGCGCTACCGGACGTCGTACGGGCAGAACGTGCTCAAGCACCTGGTCGAGACCGCGCACATCGCCGGCACCATGGCCGCGGAGCTGCGGCTGGACGTGCCGACCATCAAGCGGTGCGCGTTCCTGCACGACATCGGCAAGGCGCTCACCCACGAGGTGGAGGGCAGCCACGCGATCATCGGCGCCGACCTGGCCCGCAAGTACGGCGAGGCCGAGGACGTGGTGCACGCCATCGAGGCGCACCACAACGAGGTGCCGCCGCAGACCATCGAGGCGGTCCTCACCCAGGCGTCGGACGCCTGCTCGGGCGGGCGGCCCGGGGCGCGGCGGGAGAGCCTGGAGGCGTACGTCAAGCGGCTGGAGCGGATCGAGGAGATCGCGGCCGGCAAGCTCGGCGTGGAGAAGGTCTTCGCCATGCAGGCCGGCCGGGAGATCCGGGTGATGGTGAAGCCGGACGACGTGGACGACATCGGCGCGGCGGTGCTGGCCCGGGACGTGGCCAAGCAGATCGAGGAGGAGCTGACCTACCCGGGTCAGATCCGGGTCACGGTGGTGCGCGAGTCCCGGGTCACCGAGATCGCCCGCTGACCGTCGGACGTGCGGAGCTCAGTGCGGCTCTGCCTGGTAGGACGTGGAGCAACAGCCACCTCTACCGGGTGGGCGGGACGGGGACGAGGCACTCGGTCTGTCCCCGTCGCGCCCTCTGTCAGAACGGCCGCTGCCGCGCCTGCAGTGCCCGGGCGGCGGACCTACGAGAGCTGTCGAGAAGGTCGACCGGAGTCCCCGCCCCCCGGCCCGGTCGGGTGCGCCAGCCCTCGAGAGTGCGCACCAGTCGGTCGAGATGCGGGTCCCCCGGCGGTACGTCGATCTGGAAATGCCCCTCCTTTGGGCGGCTTCGGTCGTCGCCGCCCCAGCGCACGACGCCGTTACATTCGGCGAGGATGTCGCGGATGACCGTCATTTCCCGCGGAAAGAGGTTGCCCGCGGAACCGGCCGGATAGAGGCTGGGCCGGATGGCGACGGCAGTACCGGACAGATAGTTCGACTCGAAGTGCGCCGCTACGGCCCGGTTCGTGCGGTGTCCGCTCAGGTCGCCGCGTCCGAGAGCGTCGACCTCGTAGTGGAAGCGGCGTACGACGTGCAGCAGTACGGTGGCCGCGGCTCCGGTGGCCAGGGTGACTCTCGCGTCGCTACCCTCGATCCGGTAGCTCTCGACCTCGTCGCGGTTCGCCACGGGCCAGCCGTTCTGAGTTCTCGCCCCCCGCCATCTGCGCGAGTTGGGCGCCGCCTCCGCCCGGTGGACGGGAGCGACGGTTCCGATGACCGTGGCACCGGCCGCCACACCGGCAGCTGCCAGAAGTTGTCGACGGGATAGACCCGTGGTGTTGCTCATTGCGGAGGCTCCAATGCTGTCGGGTCGGCTCTGCCCTGGCGGCGGGCGGATCGCAGGGCGAGTGCCGTGCAGACCACCCCCATGGCCAGGCAGAGAAACACGATCGGATTGACGTATGCGGGGACCAGATTGGTGTTGGTGCCGTCGGCATAGCGGCAGAGGTGCCGCAGTGGCAGCCAGTCGAAGCTGGTCGACGTGGGAGCTGACGACCTGGCGGGGCAGTACTCGCTGGCGGCACGGAGGTCGAGGAAGTGACCCGCCCACAGTCCGTGCAGGTAGACGACGACGGCCGCGAATGGCGCCACCACTGTTCCGATGACGACCCGGACGACATTGTTCATTGACTCAGATCTTGCCCTGCGCACGGAACGCCGCGACACGGGCGTTCTCCTGCCCGACCCGGTCCAGGAGCATGTCGGCGAAGCCCTGACAGAACTCGTCGAGCTTGCTGTTCGGCAATACGTTGGGCATGATCGTTGGAATCCCGCCGGTCGTCTGGATGAGGTACGCCCGGCCAGTGGAGATGATCGGGTCGGCCGTCGTCAGTAGCATGTCCCGGCTGATCGCCTTGGCGCCTGAGGCGCTACCGAAACGGCCCTCGAAAAACCGCTTCATACGTGACAGGTGGCCACCGCCGGAGTAGTTCCCATACATCGCGGCCCAGATGCTCGTTCCGTTCCGGATTTCCTTGGCGAGGTTGTACGCGTCCGCGTCCTCGATCAGATCGCGCAACTTGAACGTGCCGTTGCCGTCCACCTTGGCCAGTTTCTCACGACAGTAGGTGAGCCCGGACGAGTAGCTTTCGCTGTCCCTGCGCCACTCACCGTAGAAGGTCATCCAGTCGCCGCCCCAGCCGCCGACGTCCCCCCGGTTTGTGAGCGTGCCACCCGGCTGCGCCTGCAAGTATGCCGCGTTGAGGGACGCGCCGAGGTGGGAGACCTTGATGTCCACGCCGTAGAACGTGTCCCTGAAATCCCTGATCATCAGGCTGCCGGACTGGCGGAGCCGCTCGAGCGCGTGGTTCTTGAAGCCCTCGTCGATGCCGCCGATCATGAGTTGCCACTGGGCGTTGTTGTAGTCCTCATGGCGCAGAAACTCCATCACCAGCTGGTCCGCTGGACGGTTGCCACCGTAGTCGCGCGCCCACGTCAGTAGCGTGTTGATGTACGACACGAACGTGTCGACCTCCGAGATGGGGTCTTTCACGGAGGAGACGGCGGGGTCCGATTTGGGTTTGTAGATGTCCTTGTCGACCTCGATCCTTCCATCACCGGTCCCCATCCAGAGGGTCTGGATCTGGTTGAACGACCAGTTCTCGGGCAACGGGAAGCCCATGTTGCCGGAGAAGCCGGCGGACATGCCTGACACGAATGACCAGCGGGCGTAGGTGTGGGTGGTTACCTGGGCGCAGACGTTGCGCGAGGCGTAGACGCCGTGGACGTATTTCTTGCCCCGGTCGGCCAAGCCGGCGACGACACCCCGAAAATACGGCAGGATGTTGGAGTCGATCTCGTCCTGCGTCGCGTCGTAGTCCACGGCGAAGTAGATGACGGTGCCGGTGTTGAAGCCGTATCGGACTGCGGCGGCATGCGCGTCGGCCGCGTCCAGGAAGCCCTGGGAGTAGGTGAAGTAGGCAACCTCCTCACCGTAGTACTGGGAAATCGGAAACACCTTCAGCCCGTTGGCGAAGATGGTGTCCAACTCGCCCGGCTGGATCTCCTTGTTGAGCGTTCCCCATGACTTCTCGTCCAGGTACCGGCCGACGAACCGGTATCCGTTCCCGTACAGCGTCTTCGCTCGGGCATCGGTGATGGTCGTGATGCAGTCCACCGCAGTGCCGGCGCGGTTCGGATCACCGGTGGACACCAGCAGTTGACACCAAGTGGCGAAATCGCCCCTACTCGTCTTGGGTAGCGCCGAGAACTCCTGGAAGTCGCCGACGGCGGTGGCGACACTCGAGCTGAAGGTGCCGGTGAAATTGACGTAGATGCTGCCGTCGTCGGCGAGTCGGAACCGGTTGAACACCATCGCTGCCGTGAAGATGTTGACGAAGATTCCCGACGAGCCCTGCGCCAGTTGGTGGTTTTTCAGCCCCGCCTGAGTGCCCGGTCCGAACACACCGGTGGCCTGGTCGTCGGTCATGCCGAGTTCGAACTGGATGGCCAGGAACAGCGCCTTCTGCACGTCGCGAGAGAAGATTCCGTCGCAGGGGACGAGGAAGAAGTCCCGGCGGCCGAAGTAGCGGCTGTTCAGCCACTGCTGGATGGACCGGATCGTCGCGGTTCCGCCAGCGAGCACCACGTACGCGTCCATGGTTAGCAGGGCCTTGAAGATCTTGGGCTGGACATCGGTGTCCGAGCCGTCCAACCCGGCGTTGTACTTGATTTCGGCGACGGCAGAGGCGGTGTCCACGCCGTAGATTCCGTCGCCCGGCCCGCCCCAGTATCCCTTGCAGAACAGGGCGTGCTGGACGATGTTGACGATGTTCTGGTTGGTGGTGTCTGGGCCGATCGCACCTGTCGCCGAGAGCCGGGAGAGAGTGGTCGGCCCGAAGGCGTCCGACAGGCTGGTGATGCCGAGTTCGTGCTGAAGGGCCCGGGTCAGGGAGTACATGGTCGACCAGCCGGTCAATCCGTTCTCGGGGCAGCGGTTGTACCCGGGTACCGCGCCGTAGGTGGAATTGACCCATTGCTGGGCTTCGAGAACCTTCTGATCCACCGTGCCTCCATCGTTGTCCGGGAACATGTGGTTGTGGTTCGACGCGCGAACGGCTTCATCGCTGCAGCGCCTGCACCGGGGGAACGCGGGCTGCCCGGGCTGCCGGAACGAGCCCGGCGAGCAGACCGGCGACGGTGCTGATCGTGCAGGCGACCGCGGCGGACCGGATCTCGATGACCGGCGTCCAACCGTTGACGACGGACACGATCGACGTGGCCAGCACGCCGAGCAGCGTGCCAATCGCTCCGCCCAGACCACCCAGCACCGTGGTCTCGAGCAACAACTGGCCGAAGACGTGCCGCCGCCGGGCACCGACCGCCCGCCGTAGTCCGATCTCACCGGTGCGCACGGCAATGCCGGCGGTTGCGGCGTTGCCGATCGAGACGGTCCCCATCAGCAGGGCGACACCGCTGATCAGGAGGGTGGACCTGGTGGTGCTGCTCTCAATCTCCCGGCGCAGCGTACGGGGATCTGGCGGTGCCACGACACGCAGCTCGGCCGGCGCCTCGGGACGGAGCGCGAGTGGCGCCTGACGTCCGATGAGCTGCGCCGCTCCGGGGGCGGTCTCCACCAGCACATCTCGTTTCACGGGCTGGCCCCCGGCCGTCAGGCGGAGGCTGCTGCCCACGGAGTACGGCACGATGGCCGCTGACATGGCCTCGGGTCTGCGAAGGACGTCGCTATAGATCCCAACCACGGTGTAGGCGCTGTCCGCCACGAAGATCGCGACGCCGGTCCGATGGATCCCGAGCTGGCGAGCCACCGTGGCGGAGAGCATGACCACCGGCGTGGCGTGGCGCTCGTGGAACTCTCCGAAGTTTCGTCCGGCGCTCAGTTGGGGCGCCATCACCCGCAGGGCCGCCGGATCCGCTCCGATCAGGGGCACCCCGGTCGGGGGCCGCCGGGAGCCGATCGTCCGACGCATTGGTTGCTCGCCGAGACTGATCCGCCGCCCGGCCGCCACCACGCCGTTGAGCTGGTTGAGTCGGCCGATGGCACCGTCGTCGAGCCAGCTGCCAGTGATGTCGTGGTCCTCGGGCTGCACCAGCACTTCGGTCGCCCGTCGAACGTCGAAGGCGGCGGAAACCTGCTGGTTGAGGGTGGAGCCCAGACCGAGGCTCGCGACGAAAGCGGTCGCGCCGAGAATTGTGCCGATGACCGTGACGAGCGAGCGGCCAGGGTGACTGAGGACGGAGAGCGACGCTTCCCAGAACAGGTCCCGGACGTTCATCTGGGAGCTTTGGATCCCCAGCTGTCCGAATTCCTGACTGGAGTGTCTCCTGCTCGTCCTCACGTTTCGTCCACGACGCCGTCGGTGACGCGCAGTTTCCGGCGGGCCTTTGCGGCGACCTCCGGGTCGTGGGTCACCATGATCAGGGTCAGTCCATCCTGGTTGAGCTGGCGCAACACCGTGAGCACGACAGCAGTGTTCGCGGTGTCGAGGTTGCCCGTCGGCTCGTCACAGAAGAGCACCCGGGGCCGTGCCGCGACCGCACGAGCGATCGCCACTCTCTGCTTCTCACCGCCGGACAACTGGCGGGGATCGGCCTGCATACGGGTGGCCAGACCCATGCGCTCCAACGCCTCGGTCGCCATCAGCCGGCGCTGCCTTCGACCATGCGGGCCGTACAGCATCCCGAGCTCGACGTTTTCCAACGCGGTGCGCCCAGGCAGCAGGTGGAACGCCTGGAAGACGAAGCCGAAGAGCTGGCCCCGGATCGCCCCGCGCATAGCAGGCCCGCAGTCGGCGGTCTCCACCGCACCGACCCGGTACGAGCCGGCTGTCGGTACGTCGAGCAGGCCGAGAAGATTCAGTAGGGTCGACTTGCCGGAGCCGGACGGGCCGGTGACCGAGATGTAGTCGCCGGTCTCGATGTGCAGGTTCGTGGCGCGTAGCGCGTGCACGGGTTGGCCGTCCTGATAGGTACGCGATACGTCCCGCAGACTGAGCATGATCAGCCGCCCGCCGTCTGCTCGCCGACCATCACCGCGGTTCCGGGGGCTATCGGCGACGGGACGGGCTCCCGAAGTTCGACCCAGCCGCCTGCCGTCTGTCCGGTCATAACGGCCACGTCTGCCACGGCACCCTTCTCGGGTACCACGGTGACGAACGTGGAGCCGTCCGGGCGGGAGTAGATGGCAGAGACGGGCACCGCGATCACCTCCACCGCTGCGGCCGTCCGCACGTCGAGCCGAACGGATCTGTTCGTTGCCTCGCTCAGTGCCGTTTGGGTGAACTCGAACCGCACCTCGATGCCGGTCTGGCCGTCCGGTCCGGTGACCGCCTGCTCGCCCACCGCGCGCACGGTGGCCTTCGTCCGGGTTCCGGTGACGTCATCGGTGACGTCGACCTGCTGGCCGGGCCGGATCAGCGCCGCCTGGTCCACTGCGGCAGTCGTGACGATGGTGGGGGCCTGACCGTCCAGTTCCAGCAGCGACTCTTTCGGGTCGGCCAGGGTCTGCCCGACGCGGACATGGACCTTGCTGATCCGACGGCCGGTCCGGTCGATCACCACGACGGCGGACTGCGGCAGTTGCACGCCGCCCGTTGGCGGTGCCGCGCCGAGGTCGTCCGCGGTCTCGTCGCCGCCGCGCTCCGCGGCAGCCCCCGAGCCGACACGGTAGCCGCGGTCGCGGTAGAACGCGGCCAGTTGTCGTTGGGTCGCGCGGTCGAGCACCCCGGAGCCGGGCACGGGATACCCCATTCGGCGCATCGCCCGCTGCACCTCGACGACGTCCGGTCCTCGCGCGCCGATCGTCAGGTCACGGTAGAGGGGGAACGGCAGTGCCAGAGCGAACAGCGGCTCCCCGGAACGCTCGATCAGCACCTGACCCTCCCGCGCCCGGTCGCCGGTCCGGACCAGCACCTTGGTCACCACACTCTGCGGACCCACCGCCGCAGCCGGGGTGAGTAGCCGCACGCTGGCGCCCGGCTCGACACGTCCGCGGAGCACGACGGGCTCGACGAGCTTGCGGCGTTCCACCACGGCGGTGACCGGCAAAGGCTGAGGCGGCGCCGCGTCGGCAGCCAGTTGATCCGGCGACCGCAGGGTCGGACCGATCAGGACCGCCCCGGCGGTCACCAGCAGGACGGTCGCCAGGAAGAGCACGACGACGATGACGGATCGCCGTCGCCTATTGATGAGGGCGTTGACGTGAGTCACGGGGCACCAATTAGTTGAGCGGCCTGCTTCGCGAGCCGAGTGACCTGTGGATTGAGTTCGATGAAGGAGGACTCGTACTTCGCGACGAGTTCCCGTTGGACCTGCACCGCCGTCTCGAGCTGCTTTTTGTCAATGCCGGTGGCGCGGCGGCATTCGAACCAGGCCAGCGCAAGTGCGCTCTCCGCCGGTCCAGCGTGGTATGGAGCCGCTGGCACCGCAGGCCCTACCTCGATCGTTCCAGGCACCTGCTTGGGCTTCCACCGGTCGCGGCCTTCATTGGCATCCACACCGACCGGCACGCCGAAAAACCCGGGATTAGGGTTCTGCAGGAACTCCTGCTCGTTCTGCGGCCGATGACCCTTGTCGCCCAGGCAGGACAGCAGTTTCCGCCAGGCGGTGTCACCCATCCGCTCGTTGACCGTTGGGGAGAGCGGTTGACTAAGATTGTTGCCCAGGTCGAAGTAGCCGTAGTAGACCTTCTTGGCGTCGTCCGACAACTCTTTCCATGCGATGTCGGTGCACCGGTCGTACGCCTTGTCGTAACTTGGGTCGAAGCTGATGACCGAAGGCGGTGCCGACAGCGAATCCCGGCCGAAACCGACACGCTTGGCTTCCTCTGCGGAAGTGGGGCCAAAACTGCGAGCGGTGATGAGGAGATGGCGGAACGGGTTCCTGGGCTGTTCCAGCATCGTGTTCAGGTTCTGCGGATATCCCGCCTTCGCTAGACATTTGTTCCGAACCTTCAGCTGCGCGTAGTCGATTTGCCCGAGCTCTTCGCCGAGGAAGAGCGAAAATGGCTGATCGGACTTCGCTGCCGCCAGGTCGGCAGGCAGATCCGCCGTCGCGCTGGAGCACGCGCCTACGGGCAACAACGCGCTCACCAGGGCTGCCAATCCCGCTGCCCTCAGGTGCCTACGAAGTTTCACTCACGCTCTCCTCAAGGTGATGCCTCCTGGGCGTGGCGGGCACGCTTCTCGCGAGGTGTGCCCGCCATCGGTGCTCAGGCGCAGCGCTTGTGTGAGTTGTTGCGAGGGCTGATCGAGTATTTGAAGTCACGCGGGAAGGTGGTGTAGGGGGTGACGTAGTTGGACAGGTCGTACACCGTGACTGCGCAGCTGCTGTCGCGGTTCCAGAGACCTTCCGCTTCGTTGTGCATCAGGAGGGCGGGGTACAGGTCAGGGATGTTCGACCAGTAGTCGTTGGCATGGTTGGAGTCGCTGTACCAGAAGTGTCGCTGGTAAGAGCTGGTCGAGAAGTTGTCGTAGCTCCACTGGAAGCAGATTTCGCCCGAGTTGCAGGCTGTCTTCGAGTCACCCCTGTCGGCGTGGGCGGGTGTGCCGCCGACCGCGAATGCGGCGGCACCCACCATGGTGGCAACGATGGCGTGGCGTACTCGCATGACTTCTCCTCGCTTGCTTGGAGGACCCTCTACGGCATAGTGGCAGGAACGGCTGAATTGCCAGAAGTCGTTGGAGTCCTGTCTGATCAAGCCCTCAGAGTGCGCATAAACGTTACGGCGATTGAGGCTTGCCGCGCATCTTCCGGTGGCTCGGAAATGCCACATCGGGAGCACCAAGCAGGTTAGATCTGACAGCAAGGGCTGCCAGTGCTGAAGCAAGTTTCCCCGTGTGGTCCAGAGGTGTATGTCCTCTTGGACGTCAATATCATCGCCGATGTCTTGCTACTTGGCAAGAGCCGATGACGGAATGGCGCGGCACTGTCCCACGGTGTCTGGCTGAGACGGTTTTGCGGGCGCTCCTATGTCATTCGTCACGTTTGCCTGGTAATGGGTTCGGGCCGTGGGGGCAAGGATGGTCAGAACGGCGCGACCGAGCACACGCCCCTCTTCAGGTCCCCGCCAGCCACTGCATCGCCTGCGCATCACCACGACCCGCCCGCTCCGCGCGCGACCAACAGCCAATGTGGCGGACTCGCTGGCCGGGCCACGGCCACGCCACCCCCGTCCGAAGGCGGGCGAGGTGGTGTGGACGTGCCAGAGCGCCGCGAGGCATCGCACCGCCGCCGTTGCTCGCCTGCCCGGGTGCCTGCTTCGGGCCGGTGGCAGTCGGTCAGCCCTGCGGCTCGGCGACGGTGGGGTCGGCCGCGACGGTCCGGTTCTGCCGCGGCCTGCGGGCCCGTCGGGTACCGGTACGCCGGTCGAGCCAACCCGCGAGGGCGGTGAGCAGCGAGTTAGTGATGATGTAGATGGCGGCGGCGACCATCGCGGCGGCGATGATGTTGCCGTAGTTGGCACTGAGGTCGTTGACCCCGCGCTGGAGCAGTTCAGGGTAGGCCACGATGTAGCCGAGCGCGGTGTCCTTGAGCAGCACCACGAGCTGGCTGACGATGATCGGGAGCATCGCCCGGGCGGCCTGCGGGATGAGGATGAGCCGCATCACCTGGCTCTTGCGCAAGCCGACCGCGTACGCGGCCTCGGACTGGCCGCCGGGCACCGAGCGGATGCCGGCGCGGAACGCCTCGGCCAGCACCGAGCCGTTGTAGAGGGTCAGACCGATGACCACGGCCCAGAATGCGCTCACCGGACCCTTGATGAGGAACGGCACGCCGTAGAAGACGAAGAAGATCATCAGCAGCAGCGGGACGGCGCGGAAGAACTCCACCACCGCTCCGGCCGGGACGCTGATCCACCAGCGGTCGGAGAGCCGCCCGACGGCGAAGACGAGGCCGAAGGCGAGCGAGAGCACCATCCCGACCGCCGCGGCCTTCAGCGTGGCCCAGAGGCCGGGCAGGATGAACTGGGTCCAGGTCGCCGGCTCGGTGAAGGGCTCCCAGAGCCGGGCCTCCCACTGGCCCGCCTGGTCGAACTTGGAGTAGATCCACCAAAGCAGGCCGACCACGCCGACGCCGAGGACGACGCTGAGCACCGTGTTGCGGATCTTGGCTCGGGGGCCCGGGTGGTCGTAGAGGACGGAGCTGGTGCTCATCAGCGCTTCACCGCCAGACGGTTGGCCAGCCAGCCGAAGAAGTAGCCGGTGGGGATGAGGAACGCGGCGAAGGTGCCGGCGAAGACCAGGAAGATCGGGATGACCGCGTTGCCGTAGCTGTTGATCAGGTCCTTCATCACGGTGGACGCCTCGATCAGGCCGATCGTGCCGACGATGGTGGCGTTCTTGCACAGCGCGATGAGGATGCTGCCGAACGGCGCGACCACCGCGCGGGTGGCTTGTGGCAGCACCACGATCCGCAGTGTCTGGGCGAAGCTCAGCCCGATCGCCCGCGCCGCCTCGGCCTGTCCGGTGGGCACGGTGTTGATGCCGGATCGGATGGCCTCACAGACGAACGCGGCGGTGTAGACGGAGAGCCCGACCACGCCGAGCCAGAAGTTGTTCAGGTTCAGGTCGTCGGCGAGGCTCAGGCCCAGCGTGGAGTAGAGCCCGAAGTAGCAGAAGAAGATCACCAGGGTGAGCGGGGTGTTGCGGAAGATGTTGACCCACGCCGTCCCGAAGCCGCGCAGCACCGGTACGGGTGAGACCCGCATCGCGGCGAGCAGCACGCCGAGCAACAGCGCGCAGACGGCGGACGCGCCGGTCAGCTTGAGGATCCAGAGGAATCCCGACACGTACGCGTCGATGTTCGTGGGATCGGTGAAGACGTCCATGCTTCGGCTCCCGGGACAGGGCGAGGCGGCCGGTGACAGACCGGGGCCGGCACCCGAACGGATGCCGGCCCTCGGAACAGGTCAGACGCTGCCGCAGTTGGTCAGCTTGGTGGTGTCCAGCTCGGGCGCGGCCTTGCCACTTGAGCCGAGGGTCTTGTCCCAGGCGGCCTTGTAGGTGCCGTCGGACGCGGCGGCCTTCAGGATCTCGTTGACCTTCTCGCAGCCGGCCTTGTCGTCCTTCTTCAGGCCGATGCCGTACGGCTCCTCGGAGAAGGTCTTGCCGACGACTTTGAACTTGCCGGCGTACTGCGACTGCGCGGCGTAGCCGGCGAGGATGATGTCGTCGGTGGTCACCGCGTCGACCTGGCCGTTCGCCAGCAGCGGCAGGCACTTGGAGTACGAGTCGAACTGCTGGAGCTTTGCCTTCGGGTAGTCGGACTGGATCCGCTTGGCCGGGGTGGACGCGGAAACCGAGCAGACGGTCTTGCCGTCGAGCTGCTCCGGGCCGGCGATCGTGGAGTCGGCCTTGACCAGCAGGTCCTGGCCGGCGATGAAGTACGGGCCCGCGAAGTTGATCTTCTGCTTGCGCTCGTCGTTGATGGTGTAGGTGGCCACCACCAGGTCGACGGTGCCCTGCTGGATGAAGGGCTCACGGTTCGGAGTGGTGGTGGTCTTCCACTCGATGCCGCTCTCCTCGACGCCCAGGCCCTTGGCGATGATCTTGGCTATCTCGATGTCGAAGCCCTCGTACTGGCTGCCGGTCTGCAGACCCAGGCCCGGCTGGTCGGCCTTGACGCCCACGACCAGCTTCTTCTGGCTCTCCGCCTTGCCCACGATTCCGGTGGCGCCCGAACCGCCGGAGCCGGTCTCGTCGCTGCCGCAGGCGGTCATCGCGAACGAGAGGGCGCCGACCGCGGCGATCGCCGCCACGCGCTTGATACGCATACTGTTCTCCTTCTTCGACGGAACCCGCCGGCGGGCGGCGCGCTCCACTACCGGTACGCCTAGTGCGTGAGGATCTTGGAGAGGAAGTCCTTGGCCCGCTCGCTGCGCGGGTTCGCGAAGAACTCGTTCGGCGGGGCGTCCTCGACCAACTGCCCGTCGGCCATGAAGACCACCCGGTTCGCCGCGTGCCGGGCGAAGCCCATCTCGTGGGTGACCACCACCATGGTCATGCCGTCGCGGGCCAGCGAGGTCATCACGTCCAGCACCTCGCCGACCATCTCCGGGTCGAGCGCGCTGGTCGGCTCGTCGAAGAGCATCGCCTTGGGCTGCATGGCCAGCGCGCGGGCGATCGCCGCCCGCTGCTGCTGGCCGCCGGAGAGCTGGGCCGGGTACTTGTCCGCCTGGTTGGCGATGCCGACGCGGTCGAGCAGGGCCAGGCCGCGCTCGCGGGCGGCGGCCGGCTTCTCCTTACGGACCTTCACCGGCCCGAGCGTGACGTTCTCCAGAATGGTCTTGTGCGCGAACAGGTTGAACGACTGGAACACCATGCCGACCTCGCTGCGCAGCTTGGCCAGGGGCTTGCCCTCGGCCGGCAGCGGCTGCCCGTCGAACGTGATGGTGCCGTCGTTGATCGGCTCCAGCCGGTTGATGGCGCGGCACAGCGTCGACTTGCCGGAACCGGACGGGCCGATCACCACGACCACCTCGCCCCGGCCGACGGAGAGGGACACGTCGTCGAGCACGTGCAGCGGCCCGAACCACTTGTTGACCCCGTCGAGCACGATCAGCGGGTCGCCCGTCGTCACGATCGTCCACCGTCCCTGTCGTCCGTGCCGGAACGGGGGTCGGTCGACCCCCCGGTTGGGCAACTGTAGGCGGCCTGATGTGGCAGAACGCAACCCAGATGGTCACGGAGCGGTAACACCGGTCACCGGTGTGCCGGCGCGTCCGGGTGGCGGTCGGGTCCGGCCGCGGAGATCATGAGGCGATGACCGACACGTTCCGGCTGACCGACCATGCCCGCGGCGGCGGTTGTGCCTGCAAGATCCCGCCGGGCGAGCTGGAGGCGATGGTCGCCGGTCTCGGCCCCAGCGGCGGCACCGCCGACCTCCTGGTCGGCCTGGAGAACGGCGACGACGCCGCGGTGGTCCGGCTGGACGAACGCACCGGCCTGGTCACCACCGCCGACTTCTTCACCCCGGTGGTCGACGACGCCTACGACTGGGGCCGCATCGCCGCCGCCAACGCGCTCTCCGACGTGTACGCGATGGGCGGCACCCCGCTGGTCGCGCTCAACCTGCTCTGCTGGCCGCGCGAGGTGCTGCCGCTGGAACTGGCCCGCGAGGTGCTGCGCGGCGGCCAGGACGTGGCCCGGGAGGCCGGCTGTCACCTGGCCGGCGGGCACAGCGTGGACGACGACGGCCCGAAGTACGGCCTGGCGGTCACCGGGGTGGTCCGTCCGGAGGAGTTGATCACCCTGGACGCCGGCCGGGCCGGGCTGCCACTGTCGCTGACCAAGCCGCTCGGCGTCGGCGTGCTCAACACCCGGCACAAGCAGACCGGCGAGCGGTTTTCCGAGGCGGTCGCGTCGATGGCCCGGCTCAACCGGGACGCCGCCCGCGCCGCGGTGGCCGCCGGCATCCGCTGCGGCACCGACGTGACCGGCTTCGGCCTGCTCGGGCACGCCTCGAAGCTGGCCCGGGCGAGCCGGCTCACGGTCGCGGTCGACGCCGCCGCGGTGCCGTACCTGCCGGGCGCGCGCCAGGCGCTGCGCGACGGGTACGTCAGCGGCGGCACCCGGCGCAACCTGGAGTGGGTGACGCCGTGGACCGACTTGGGCCGCGCCGACGAGGCCGAGCGGCTGCTGCTGGCCGACGCGCAGACCTCGGGTGGGCTGCTGGTCGCCGGCGAGGTGCCGGGCGGCACGGTGATCGGGGAACTGCTGCCCGCCTCCGACCACCTGATCCGGCTGCGCTGACCCGCGCGTGGCGCGAGCCGGCGCGGCACGATACCCGATAAACTGTCATCTTCCCGCTACTCAGGGCAACGTCGCCCGGGGAAATTTTGCCCGGAATGGTCACAGACCGGTAACTTGCCCCCGGTCGAGGTCAAATGCCCCCCACCATCGTCAGTAAGGCCCGATCCGGAGGCCGGTGGGACGAGCGCAGCGAGGAGGCGGCATGACCGAGCTGTGGAACTGGAGAATCGACGGCGGCACGCCGGTGGAGGTCTACCCGGCGATGGCCGAGGCGCTCGGCCGGGTGGTGATGCCCCTCGCCGTCGCCGACCCGGCCCGGCTCCCCGCGTACGCGGTGGTCTGCGACGTGTGGGAGGCGCCCGGGGCGTACGGCACCGTGGTCGACTGTTACGGCGTGCCCGAACGCGTGCCCGAGCTGCCCGCCATCGCGGCGCTGGCCCGGGTCCTGGGCCGCAACTGCGTGATGCGCGACGACACGCTCGACGCCGGGCGGCACCTGCTGGTCGCCCCGGACGGCACGATCCGCCCGGTGCACTTCGACGTGGTCGAGACCGACGACGGCGAGGTCCTCAGCGACCAGCGGCTCTGCACCCTGGCCGACCCCGGCTGCCGGGGCTGGTCGCGGTGCCACCGCTCCCGGTGGGCACCGGACTCGGTCGGGCCGGCGCTCGCCGCCGCCTGACCGGGGCCGCCCGTCGCCGCCGGCTGACCCACCCGGATACGCTGTCCGGGTCATGACTACCGCAGCCGCGGGCAGCCCGCGCACCTATCAGGTGCGCACGTACGGCTGCCAGATGAACGTGCACGACTCCGAGCGCATCTCCGGTCTCCTGGAGGATGCCGGCTACGTGCGCGCCCCCGAGGCCGGCGAGCAGCCCGACGTGGTGGTGTTCAACACCTGCGCGGTCCGGGAGAACGCCGACAACCGGCTCTACGGCAACCTCGGTCACCTGCGCCCGGTGAAGGCGAAGCACCCCGGGATGCAGATCGCCGTCGGTGGCTGCCTCGCCCAGAAGGACCGCGGCGAGATCGTCCGCAAGGCACCCTGGGTGGACGTGGTCTTCGGCACGCACAACATCGGCTCGCTGCCGGCGTTGCTGGACCGGGCCCGGCACAACGCCGCGGCCGAGGTGGAGATCCTGGAGTCGCTGGAGGTCTTCCCCTCCACGCTGCCGACCCGGCGCGAGTCGACGTACGCCGGTTGGGTCTCCATCTCCGTCGGCTGCAACAACACCTGCACCTTCTGCATCGTGCCGTCGCTGCGCGGCAAGGAGAAGGACCGCCGCCCCGGCGACGTGCTCTCCGAGGTGCGCGCACTCGTCGACTCCGGCGTGCTGGAGGTGACCCTGCTCGGGCAGAACGTCAACTCCTACGGCGTCGCGTTCGGCGAGCCTGGCGAGCCGAACCAACGGCGCGGTGGCGGCCGGTCCGCTTTTGCCGAGCTGCTGCGCGCCTGCGGCGACGTCGACGGGCTGGAGCGGGTCCGGTTCACCAGCCCGCACCCGAAGGACTTCACCGACGACGTGATCGAGGCGATGGCCGAGACGCCGAACGTCTGCCACTCGCTGCACATGCCGTTGCAGTCCGGCTCCGACGACGTGCTGCGCGCGATGCGCCGCTCGTACCGGTCGGAGCGCTACCTGGGGATCATCGAGAAGGTCCGGGCCGCGATGCCGGACGCGGCGATCACCACGGACATCATCGTCGGCTTCCCCGGCGAGACCGAGGCCGACTTCGCGCGCACCCTCGACGTGGTCCGGGAGGCCCGGTTCTCCTCGGCGTTCACGTTCCAATATTCGAAGCGCCCCGGCACCCCGGCCGCCACCATGGACGGGCAACTGCCGAAGCCCGTCGTGCAGGAGCGCTACGAGCGGCTGGTCGCCTGCGTCGAGGAGATCACCTGGGCGGAGAACCGCAAGCTGGTGGGCGAGACCGTCGAGGTGCTGGTCGCCGTCGGCGAGGGGCGCAAGGACGAGCGCACCGGCCGGATGTCCGGGCGGGCCCGCGACGGCCGGCTGGTGCACTTCGCGACCGGCGGGTTGGCCGGGCAGATCCGCCCCGGCGACATCGTGCACACCGTCGTCACGTACGCGGCCCCGCACCACCTGAACGCCGACGGGGCTCCGCTGGCGCACCGCCGCACCCGGGCCGGCGACGCCGCCGAGGCGGGGCGGGCCCCGCGTACTCCAGGGGTGCTGCTCGGGCTGCCGACGATCGGCGCGCCGGCCGTGCCGCCCGCCCCCACCGGCGGCTGCGCCCCCCGCTGACCCACCTGTAAGGAGGGGCCCCCTTTTAACATCTCGTGTTAAAAGGGGGCCCCTCCTCTACCGAATGCGTTAAGAGGGGGCCCCTCCTTACACCCTCAGCAGGTGGTGCCGTTGAGCTTCACCGCGGCGGGGTTCGCGGCGGTGCCGTTGGCGGTGAAGCCGACGGTCACCGAGGCCCCCGGTGCCAGCGACGACGCCCAGCCGGGCGCCGCGGCGGTCACCGTCGTGCCGGACTGGGTCACGGTGGCGTTCCAGCCGCTGGCCAGCGTCACCCCGGACGGCCAGGTCCAGGTGACCGACCACGGGTTCAGCGCACCGGTGCCGGTGTTCTTCACGGTCAGTTCGCCCTGGAAGCCGCCGGCCCAGGCGTTCACCTGCTTGTAGCTGGCGGTGCACCCGCCGCTCGGCGCCGGCGTGGTCGGCGTCGGGCCGGGCGTGGTCGGGTTCGGCGTCGGGGAGCCGGTGCCGGTCGGCGTCGGGTTCGGGTTGCCGCCACCGGACGGCGGGATCAGGTACGGCTGGAGGATCGCCTGCTTGGCCTGGTTGACGGTGGTCCAGTCGTCGTTCGCGATGCCGCCGGTGTCACCCGAGTTGGGGTTCCACGACCAGTAGGTGAACGACATGCCGTTGACCCCGGTGCCCGTGTAGGCCATCAGGTTCTCCAGCCAGACCTTGTCCTTCGGGTCCTGGAGCGTGGTGCCGAACTCGCCCATCATGATCGGCGCGATGTTCTGCTTGTAGAGGTAGCCCCAGTACTTGTCCCAGATCGCCGGCATGTTCGCCGGGTAGCTCGGGTCGTCGAACCATGCCTGGCGGTAGACCGAGGTGGCGTACTCGTGCGGCGAGTAGACCAGCCGGTTCGCCACGTTCAGCCGCACCGGGAACTGCCCGGCCTTGGACAGGTTGCCACCCCACCAGCCGCAGTCCTCGTCGTTGCTGGGGTCGTTGTCCCAGACGTTCGACAGCCCGCCGCTCGGGCAGCTCACCCCCTCCACGAAGATCAGCCAGTTCGGCTGCACGCCGAGGATCGCGTTGCCGGCCCGCTCGGCGGCCAGCCGCCAGTCCCGGGCGGTGTCGCCGCAGCCCCAGCACGCGCCGGTGGCGGCCGGGTTGGTGCCCTCGGCGTGCGGCTCGTTGTGCAGGTCCGCGCCGATCACCGTGGGGTTGTTCGCGTACCGCTGGGCCATCGTCTTCCAGTCGTTGATCCAGGTCGCCTCGGAGACGCCCGAGGTGTACCAGAGCGGCGACTGCCCGGCCGAGGTCGGCCGGTGCCGGTCCAGGATGACCCGCATCCCCTTGCTGCCCGCGTAGTCGATGACCTTGTCCAGGATCTGCAACGGGGAGAGCCCGATCAGGTCCGGGTTGACGAAGTCGTTGATCCCGGTCGCGGTGGCGCCGGGCTTGATGGCGTCGTTCGAGTACGGGATCCGCAGCGTGTTGTAGCCGAGCCGGGCCATGGTGTCGAGCTGGCCGCGCCACGGGTTGCTCGACCACAGGCCGTGGAACGTCTTGTTGTCGGTCTCCATACCGAACCAGTTGATGCCGGTGAGCCGGACGGTCGCGCCCGTACTGTCGACGATCTTGTTGCCGCTGGTGTGCAGGTAGCCGGTGCCGGTGCCGCCGGCCGCGGCGGCGGCCGGGGTGGTGCTGACGGCCGCGGCGACGAGGATGCCGGCCGCGGCGGTGGCGAGCGCCGTGAGGGCGCCGCCGAGGGCGGTGCGTCGGTGCATGGAAGCTCCACTTCGGATGCCCGCGCCGCGAAGGGCGCCGCGGGCGGCAGGACCAGGAGACACGGCACGCTCGTCATCGAGTACGCGGACAGCGTCCACCGGGCCGTGACGCGGACGGCCACCTGCGGGGAGGCACCGGCGATCCCCGACGGCGATGATCAGCCGTCGACGCCCTCGCGCCGGTGTCGGAACCTGACTCCGCCGCCCATTCTGATCACCCCACCCCAACGCGTCAACCCACCACCCCCCACCCCACCCCCACCCCCGGACGCGGCTGATTCACGGAAAGAGTGCCTATCCCGAGTGGAATAGGCACTCTTTCCGTGAATCAGCGTGCGATGGGGTGGGGGTGGGGGTGGGGGTTAGTTGGCTTGTTCGGCGAGTTGGAGGAACTGGCGCTTCGAGGTGAGGGCCTGCTCGGCTTCCTTGATCCGGCGCGCGTCGCCGGCCGCCTGGGCCCGGGCCAGCCGGTCCTCGGCCTCGGCGACCTGGGCGCGCATCTGCGCCAGCAGCGGATTGTCCTCCTTGGAGGTGCGCCGCCACGCCGAGTCCATCACCTCGCGGACCTTGTCGTCCACGGCCCGCAACCGCCGATCCAGCCCGGCGGCCGCCTCGCGCGGCACCCGGCCGGCCTCGTGCCACTGCGCCTGGATCTCCCGCAGCTTCGCCTGCGCGCCCTTCGGGTCGCCGTCGACGTCGAGCGCCTCCGCCTCGGCCAGCAGCGCCTGCTTACGCTCCAGGTTGGCCCGCTGCTCGTTGTCGCGCGCGGAGAAGACCTCGCTGCGCCGGGTGAAGAACTCGTCCTGAGCGGCGCGGAACCGTTCCCAGAGCTTCTGCTCGGTCTCCTTGGCGGCGCGCGGCGCGGCCTTCCACTGGGCCATCAGATCCTTGAGCTGGCCGGCGGTGACGCCCCAGTCGGTCGAATCCTTGAGCTTCTCGGCCTCGGCGACCAACTCCTCCTTGACCGTCTGCGCCTGCTTGCGCTGCTGGTCCAGGGAGGCGAAGTGGGCGCCCCGGCGGCGGGTGAAGCCGTCGCGCGCGGCGGCGAACCGCTTCCACAGCTCGCCGTCGGACTTCTTGTCGACGCCGCGGATGGTCTTCCACTCGTCGAGGATCTCCTTGAGCCGGTCGCCGGCGGTCTTCCAGCCGGTCGACTCGGCGGCCAGCTTCTCGGCCTCCTCGACCAGGGCGGTCTTGCGGACCAGCGCCTCGCCCCGGGCGGCCTCGCGGGCCGCCTTGGCCTCGCCGGCCTTCTCCTCCGCGACGGTGGCCAGCTTGTCCAGCCGGGCGGCAAGGGCGTCGATGTCGCCGACCACGTGCGCCTCGGGCAGCGACGCCCGGATCCGCCGGATCGTGGTCAGCGAGTGGCCCGCGTCGGCCGCGCCCGAGTTGAGCCGCGCCTCGGTCAGGTCGACCTCCGTCACCAGGTCGGAGAAGCGCCGGGCGAAGTGGGCGAGCCCTTCCTCCGGGGCCCCCGCCTGCCAGGATCCGACCACCCGCTCGCCCTCGGCGGTCTTGACGTAGACGGTGCCGTCCTCGTCCACCCGTCCGAAGGCAGTCCAGTCGCTCATGTGCCCATCCTCGTTCTCCCGGCGTCGGGGGAACAGCCCCCGGTCGCCGCCACGGCGCAGCAAACTTTCTCCCGGCATTGTCACAGGTCCGCCCCCGTCCGTGTCGAGCGCCTGTCGTCGACCGTGACCATACGGTGTCGTACGCCCTCGATGACCGGATCGGCGCGGGGACGCACCGGGCGTCGGCGATAGGTTGGAGCCGTGCCCCTGGTCGCCGCCGCCGTCTGCCCCCACCCGCCTTTGCTCGTGCCCGAGTTGGCCGGCGCCGCCGCGCCCGAGCTGGACGACCTGCGCGCCGCGGCCGACGCGGCGGTCGCCCGGCTGTTCGCCGCCGCGCCCGAGGTGCTCCTGCTGGTCGGCGGCGGGCCGGCGAGCCGGACCTTCCACTCCGCCGACTCGGGTTCCCTGCGTCGCTACGGGCTCGACCGGCCGGTGCGGCTGTGGAAGACCTCCTGCGCCGGCGCGGAGGTGCTGCCGTTGAGCCTGACCATCGGCGCCTGGCTGCTGCACCGTGCCGGCACCGAACTGCCCCGCCTCGCCCGGTCGGTCGCCGTCGACGCCACTTCGGCCGAGGCGGGCGGGCTGGGCGCGACGCTGCTTGCGGACGGCGATCCCCGGTGCGCGTTGCTGGTGCTCGGCGACGGCTCGGCCTGCCGGGGCGTCACCGCACCGGGATACGACGATCCGCGCGCCGAGGCGTACGACGAGGGGGTCGCCGCGGCCCTGGCCGGCGCGGACGCCGACGCGCTGCGCGGCCTGGACCCGGTGCTCTCCGCCGAGCTGCGGGTTGCCGGGCGGGCGCCCTGGCAGGTGCTGGCCGGCGCGGTCGGCGCCGCCGGGGGCGGCTGGCGCGGCGAGCTGACCTACCACCGGGCGCCGTACGGCGTCGCCTACTTCGTCGCGAACTGGGAGCGGGCGTGAGCGCGAGGAGTGAGCTTGCGAGCCCCGCAGTCGCGAACCGGGAGGAACGGTGGTGAGCGCGAGGAGTGAGCTTGCGAGCCCCGCGGGCGGCGGCGTGGTCGCGGTGGTCGGTCCGACCGCGGCCGGGAAGTCGGCGCTGAGCATCGCGCTCGCGCACGCCCTCGACGGTGAGGTGGTCAACGCCGACTCGATGCAGCTCTACCGGGGGATGGACGTCGGCACCGCCAAGCTGACTCCGGCCGAGCGCGAGGGCGTGCCGCACCACCTCCTCGACGTCTGGCCGGTGACCGAGCCGGCCAGCGTGGCGGAATATCAGAAACTGGCCCGCGCGGCGGTCGACGACATCCTGGCCCGGGGGCGGGTGCCGCTGCTGGTCGGCGGCTCCGGGCTCTACGTGCGGGCGGTGCTGGAGCAGTTCGAGTTTCCCGGCACCGACCCGGCGCTGCGGGAGCGGCTGGAGGCGGAGCTGGCCGAGGTGGGGCCGGCACCGCTGCATGCCCGCCTGGCCGCGGCGGACCCGGTGGCGGCGGCCGGCATCCTGCCCGGCAACGGCCGCCGGATCGTCCGGGCGCTGGAGGTGATCGAGTTGACCGGCGCGCCGTTCACCGCGTCGCTGCCGGCACCCACGCCCTATTACCGGTCGGTGCAGCTCGGGGTCGACCTGGACACCGCCCGGCTGGACGAGCGGATCGCGCTGCGGGTGGACCGGATGTGGGCCGACGGCCTGGTGGACGAGGTGCGCGCACTCGTCGGTGAGGGGCTGCCCGCCGGGCGTACGGCCAGCCGGGCGCTCGGCTACCAGCAGGTGCTGCGTTTTCTGGCCGGCGAACTGACCGAAACCGAGGCGTACGAGGAGACGATCCGGGCGACGAGGCGCTTCGTCCGCCGGCAGCGCTCGTGGTTCCGGCGGGACCCCCGGGTGCGCTGGCTCGACTCCGCCGCCGGTGACGTCGTCGACACGGCACTGCGGGTGACCGCCGGGCATCGGGAATGATGGGGGCGTGGAGTTCACCAAGGGGCACGGCACCGGCAACGACTTCGTCATCCTGCCCGACCCGGACGGCGCGCTGGATCTGACACCCGCCCTGGTCGCCGCGCTCTGCGACCGGCGGCGCGGGCTCGGCGGCGACGGCGTGCTGCGCGTGGTACGCGCCGCGAAGCACCCCGACGGCGCCGCGCTGGCCGGCGAGGCCGAGTGGTTCATGGACTACTGGAACTCCGACGGCTCGTTCGCCGAGATGTGCGGCAACGGGGCCCGGGTGTTCGTGCGCTATCTGCTGGAGGCCGGGCTGGCCGCCCCGTCGGGCGGGACGCTGCCGGTGGCCACCCGGGCCGGTCTGGTGCGGGCGCGGGTCGAGGGCGCGGAGGTGGCGGTCGAGATGCGCCGCCCCCGCCTGCACCACGCGGCCACCGCCACCCTGGGCGGGCTGACCCTGACCGGTGCGGCGGTGGACGTCGGCAACCCGCACCTGGTGTGCGCGCTGCCCGCCGCGCTGGACCTGGCCGGTCTGGATCTCACCCGCGCCCCCGAGATCGACACCGCGGTCTTCCCGACCGGGGTGAACGTCGAGTTCACCACGCCGGGCGGGCCGGTCGACGGCACCGACGCGCACGTGCTGATGCGGGTCCACGAGCGGGGCTCGGCCGAGACGCTCTCCTGCGGCACCGGCGCGTGCGCGGTGGCGGCGGTGGCGTTGCGCGACACCGGTCGGGACACCGGGATCGTGGCGGTGGACGTCCCCGGCGGTCGCCTCACCGTCACGGTGACCGCCGACGCGTGCTGGCTCGCCGGCCCGGCCGTGCTGGTCGCGACCGGAACCCTCACCCCGGACGTCATGCGCCCCTGACGATCCGCCGTGCCACCCCGCCCCGCCCCGACCGGGTATCGGCACAGGTGCGCGGACCGAGGGGCCGGCGGTAGCGTCCCAGCGATCGCACCGGGATCACCACACTGCGTGACGACCTTCGGAGGACGTCCACTTTTATGCGCTATACCTCACGGTCATAAATATGACTGCGAGGTATAGCGCCCTCTGCGCTGCTGTCTTTCTCCCGCGACACGCCCGAGGCTCGCCGGCGCCGCCGAGGGACCGAGCACCGTGGGACCCGCCCCGTCGAACGGCAGTGCCGGCGTGGACCAGGACGGCCCCGCGGGCCGAAAGGCGGGACGCGCGGGCGTCAGGGGGTGGCGCTGGCGTTGGCGGCGATCTCGGGGAGGTCGGCGGGGCCCGGGTCGGCGGCCGGCGGGGGCGTGACGGTGGGGTTCTGTGCGGCGGCGCGCACCGCGGCGGCCACCGCGGGGGCGACCCGGGCGTCGAACACGCTGGGCACGATCACGGTCGGGTTGATCTTGTCCTCACCGACCACGTCGGCGATGGCGCGGGCCGCCGCGATCGCCATCTCCTCGGTGAACTCCTCGGCGTGCGCGTCGAGCATGCCGCGGAACACGCCCGGGAAGGCGAGCACGTTGTTGATCTGGTTCGGCTGGTCGGAACGGCCGGTGGCCACCACGGCGGCGTGCTTGCGCGCCTCCCGCGGGTCCACCTCCGGGTCCGGGTTGGCCAGCGCGAAGACGATCGCGTCCTTCGCCATCGCGGCGACGTCCTCGCCGGTGAGCAGGTTCGGCGCGCTCACCCCGATGAACACGTCCGCGCCGCGCACCGCCCCGGCCAGGTCGCCGGCGTAGTTGTCCTTGTTGGTGTTCTCGGCCAGCCACCGCCAGGCCGGGTTCAGGTCGGTCAGCCCGCGATGCAGGGCGCCCTGCCGGTCGTACGCGATGATGTCGCCCACGCCCTGGCGCAGCAGCAGCTTCATGATCGCGGTGCCGGCGGCGCCGGCGCCGGAGACCACGACCCGCACGTCCGGGAGCTGCTTGCCCACGACACGCAGCGCGTTGGTCAGCGCGGCCAGCACGCAGATCGCGGTGCCGTGCTGGTCGTCGTGGAAGACCGGGATGTCCAGCGCCTCGCGCAGCCGGGCCTCGATCTCGAAGCAGCGCGGCGCGGCGATGTCCTCCAGGTTGATCCCGCCGTACGCCGGCGCGATCGCCTTGACGATCGACACGATCTCGTCGGTGTCCTGGGTGTCCAGCACCACCGGCCAGGCGTCCACCCCGCCGAAGCGCTTGAACAGCGCCGCCTTGCCCTCCATCACCGGCAGCGAGGCGGCCGGGCCGAGGTTGCCCAGGCCGAGCACGGCCGAGCCGTCGCTGACCACGGCCACCGTGTTGCGCTTGATGGTGAGCCGGCGGGCGTCGGCCGGGTTCTCGGCGATCGCCTGGCAGACCCGGGCCACCCCCGGGGTGTACGCGCGGGACAGCTCGTCCCGGTTGCGCAGGGCGACCTTGGAACTCACTTCGATCTTGCCGCCGAGGTGCAGCAGGAACGTCCGGTCGGAGACCTTGCGCACGTCGACCCCGTCGAGCCCGGTGAGCGCGTCGACGACCTGGTCGGCGTGGCCGGCGTCGGCGGTGTCGCAGGTGAGGTCGACGACCACGTTCGTCGGGTCGGAGTCGACCACGTCCAGCGCGGTCACGATGGCGCCGGCCTCGCCCGCCGCGGTGGTCAACCGGCCGATGGAGGAGGCGTCCGCGGGTACCGCGATCCGGATCGTGATCGAGAATCCGGCACTCGGCAGTCGGGTGATGGCCACGAGAAAACACTCCTCCGTCGGCGCTGAGCGGCTCGACTGGCATTTCTACTCGCAGGTCGGCGCGGACCGGCAGCCGGCCCCGCTACCGGTGGGTAGCGCCACGGGCATAACACGGGTGCGTGTGGCGTTGTCTCATGTCAGGATTGCGGTCACGCGCCGAAAACTCTCGGCGCTGCACATAACGGACAGGAGACGCAGTTTGCGCGAGCAGGAGACCTTCCACCCCTACGAGAACGACGAGCTCGACGCCACCACCGGTGAGTACGAGCTGTCGGAGCGACAGGCGCTGCGGCGGGTCCCCGGCCTCTCCACCGAGCTGACCGACATCACCGAGGTCGAATACCGCCAGCTCCGACTGGAGCGGGTCGTCCTGGTGGGGGTCTGGACCGAGGGCAACCAGTCCGACGCGGAGAACAGCCTCACCGAGCTGGCGGCGCTGGCCGAGACGGCCGGCTCGCAGGTGCTCGAAGGTCTGATCCAGCGCCGCAACCGGCCGGACCCGGCCACCTACATCGGCCGGGGTAAGGTCGACGACCTGGGCGCGGTGGTGCTCTCCACCGGCGCCGACACGGTCATCTGCGACGGCGAGCTGTCCCCGTCGCAGCTTCGCAACCTCGAGCAGCGCACCAAGGTCAAGGTGGTCGACCGGACCGCGCTGATCCTCGACATCTTCGCCCAGCACGCCAAGAGCAAGGAGGGCAAGGCGCAGGTCGAGCTGGCCCAGCTCGAATACCTGCTGCCGCGCCTGCGCGGTTGGGGTGAGAGCCTGTCCCGGCAGACCGGTGGTAGCGGTCGCGGCGGCGGCGCCGGCGGTGGCGTGGGCCTGCGTGGCCCGGGTGAGACCAAGCTGGAGACCGACCGGCGTCGGATCCGGCACCGCATCGCGCGGCTGCGCCGCGAGATCAAGGGCATGACCACGGTACGCCAGACCAAGCGTGCCCGGCGGTCCCGCAACGCGGTGCCCGCGGTGGCCATCGCCGGCTACACCAACGCCGGCAAGTCGAGCCTGCTCAACCGCCTCACCGGCGCGGGCGTGCTGGTGGAGGACGCGCTGTTCGCCACGCTGGACCCGACCACCCGCCGGGCGACGACCGCCGACGGTCGGCTCTACACACTGTCCGACACGGTCGGTTTCGTCCGGCACCTGCCGCACCAGATCGTCGAGGCGTTCCGCTCGACGCTGGAGGAGGTCGGCGACGCCGACCTGGTGGTGCACGTGGTCGACGGCACCCACCCGGATCCGGAGGAGCAGGTCCGGGCGGTCCGTGAGGTGCTCGCCGAGGTGGGCGCCGACCGGCTGCCGGAGCTGCTGGTGGTGAACAAGACCGACGCCACCGACGAGGAGACGATGCTGCGGCTCAAGCGGCTCTGGCCGGACGCGGTGTTCGTCTCCGCGCACAGCGGTCGGGGGGTCGACGAGCTGCGCGAGGCGGTCGAGCACCGGCTGCCGCGCCCGGCCGTCGAGGTCCGCGCGGTGCTCCCGTACGACCGGGGTGACCTGGTGGCCCGGGTGCACCGGCAGGGCGAGGTGTTGAGCACCGCGCACCTGCCCGAGGGCACGTTGCTGCACGTGCGGGTGGGCCAGGCGCTCGCCGCCGAGCTGGCGCCCTACCGCGCGGGTGACCGGCTCACCACCGAGGAGCGGGTGGGCGTCGGGCGGTGACCCGTCCGGCGTCACCCGGCGGAAACCCGGGGCGTGCGACACTGAGCGCCATGCGGCACGTTGTCTCCTCGGTCACGCTCGCGCTCGGCCTGACCGGCGCGGTCGTGGCGCCGGCCGGGCCGGTCTCGGCGGCTCCCGCCGCGGCCCCGGTGCTGGCCGCGGCTCCCAAGAAGAAGTGCACCGTCACCGACGATCGGCTGCGTGAGTTGTCCGGGTTGGTCGCCACCAGTGGTGGCTACGTCGTCATCAACGACGGGTCCGACGATCCCGGCCGTAAGCGGGTCTTCTACCTGGACGCCAAGTGCAAGGTCGACAAGGAGGTCCGTTACTCGGGTGACGGGCCCCTCGACACCGAGGATCTGGCGCTGGGGCCGGACCGCAAGACGCTCTGGATCGCCGACACCGGCGACAACGTCGAGAAGAAGACCCGGCGGGAGCGCGTCGCGGTCTGGACGATGCCGCTGAGCGGGTCGAAGCAACCGGTGCTGCACCGGCTCAGCTATCCGGCCAAGGAGCCGCACGACGCCGAGGCGCTGCTGGTCGGCGACGACGACCTGCCACTTGTGATCACGAAGGAACTCTCCGGCAAGTCGGAGATCTTCACCCCGACCGCGAAGCTGAAGACCAGCGGCGACTCCGAGCCGATCCCGATGAGGAAGGTCGGCGAGTTCACGCTGCCCCGGACCAACACCGAGAACAAGCTCGGCACGCCGGGCCGACTGCTGGTCACCGGCGCGGCCCGGTCGCCCGACGGCGCGAAGGTCGTGGTGCGCACCTACGCGGACGCGTTCGAGTTCGACGTGGCCGGCGGCGACCTGGTCAAGGCGCTCACCTCCGGCAAGCCCCGGGTCACGCCGCTGGCCGACCCGTTTGGTGAGGCGATCTCCTACACGGCGGACGGCAAGTCGTTCGTCACCGTCTCCGACGGCGGCTCGCTGGATCCCGAGGACCCGATCGAGATTCTCGGCTACCCGCCGTCGACCACCGGCGTCGAGGCGTTGCCCAACGGCGGCAAGGTCGCGACCAAGCCCGCCGCCCAGAAGTCCTGGCTCGAAGGGCTTTCGCTCGACGAGATCACGTACCTGATCGCCGCGGTCGGGGTGCTCGGCGCGCTGCTTGTCGGCGCGGGGGTGTTCGGCATCCTGCGGGCCCGGCGCAAGCCGACGCCGGTCGAGCCGGCCGCCGGGTCCGAGCGCGGCGGCGAGTTCCCGGTGAACGGCGGCTTCCCGCCGGGCGGTCGGCCCGACGCGCCGCCACGCGGTGGGGTCTACGGCGGCGGTCAGCCCGGCGGCGTCCACGGCGGGGCGGCGAGCGGCGAGCGGCCGGAGGGTGGGGTCTACGGCGGCGGCCGGCCCCCGGGCGGCGCGGTGTACGGCGGCGCGGCGATGGGCGGTGGCGGCGCCCCGAGCGGCCGTCCCCCGGGCGGCCGTCCGGCGGGCGGCGGCGGTCCCCAGGGCGGCGTCTACGGCGGCGGGGAGCGGGCCGGTCAGGGCGGCGTCTACGGCGGCGGGGAGCGGGCCGGTCAGGGCGGCGTCTACGGCGGCGGGGAGCGGGCCGGTCAGGGCGGCGCCTACGGCGGCGGGGAGCGAGCGGGTCGGGGCGGTGCCTACGGCGGCCCGGGGGTCGCGCGTCCGGGCGGCGCCCCGGGTGGGGCGGGACATCGCGGGCAGCCGGGCGGGGGTGGCCGGCGGGGTGACGGCGGACGGGCCGAGCCGCCCCGTCGTGACCCGCGTGGCGCCCGCCGGGACGACGGCTACGGCGAACCCGGCCGGTACGGGCCGGTTCCCGGCGGCCGGGAGCCGCGCGGGGACCGCTACTGAGCCGACACGCAGCAGGGGTGACCGGGTGCCCGGTCACCCCTGCTGCGTCGTGCGCTCAGATCCGGCGCAGCACCGCGACCACGCGACCCATGATGGTGGCGTCGTCGCCGGGGATCGGGTCGAAGGCCGGGTTCTGCGGCATCAGCCAGACGTGCCCGTCGCGTCGCCGGTAGGTCTTCACGGTCGCCTCGCCGTCGAGCATGGCCGCCACGATGTCGCCGACCTCGGCGTTGGGCTGCTGGCGCACCACGACCCAGTCGCCGTCGCAGATCGCCGCGTCGAGCATCGAGTCGCCCTTGACCTGGAGCATGAAGACCTCGCCCTCACCGACCAGCTCGCGGGGGAGGGGGAAGATGTCCTCCACCGCCTGCTCGGCGAGGATCGGACCACCGGCGGCGATCCGGCCCAGCATGGGCACGTAGGCCGGGGCGGGGCGTTGCGCGCGGGCGGCCTCGTCGTCGGCGTCGCTAGGGGCCCGGACGTCGACCGCGCGCGGCCGGTTCGGGTCGCGGCGCAGGAAGCCCTTCTTCTCCAGCTCCTTGAGCTGGTAGGCGACGCTGGACGGGGAGACCAGGCCGACGGCCTCGCCGATCTCGCGGACGCTCGGCGGATAGCCGTGGCGCTCGACCCAGGTGCGGATGAACTCCAGGATCCGGCGCTGCCGGGCGGTGAGGTCGACCGTCGCCGGGTCGGGGAAGCTGCTGACCACCGGCGTGACCGGACGCACCGCGGGCTGGGCGGCCCGGCTGCGCGCGGTGCGGGGGCGGCGGGACGCCGGCGGGCCCGCCCCGTCGATCGGCTGCGGGTTCTTCGGCCGGCTGGCCCGGTCCTCGGTCACGTCCGTCCTCCCTGGTCGGCGCTGGGTGCTTCGTCGGCTCGTGGTGCGTGTGGTCTGACCGTATAGGTGAGATCGGTCATTTTCAAACATCTGTACGACGTCGTGTCGGCGTGTCGCGCCGAAATCCTGGATTTCCGAACTGCTGTTCTGATAAATGGTACGGCCCTTCGAACGGGTGTTCCATCCCGCGTGCCGCTGCCGGATCAGACCAGGGCGGGTGCGAACAGCTCCTCCAGCCAGCCGGGAACGGCGGCGGCGTACTCGGCGCGAGCCGGGTCGGCGGCCGGCAGCGCCCGCCGCCAGGCCAACGAGCGGCTGACAGTGGTGACGGTGGTGGCCAGGGCCGCCGCCTCCCGCAGGACGGCGCGGTCGTGCCGGTCGCTCCACGCCTCCAGGTACGCGTCCCGCAGGCGGAGCAGCGCCGGGTCGCCGGCGGGCAGCTCGAAGGCGTGCGCGACCGAGCGCAACGTCACCAGCAGGGTGCCGAACGGGTGGGCGAGCGAGGCGTCCCCCCAGTCGAAGAAGCGTGGGCCGTCGGCCGTGACGAAGACGTTGCCGTCGTGCAGGTCGTCGTGCTGCACGGTGGGCTCGATCCCGAGGTCGGCGAGCCGCCGGCAGTCTCGCGCGTACCGGTCGGCGTGGACGCGCAGCCGGGCGTGCGTCTCGGGCGTGAGCCCGCCCTCCCGGCCGAGCAGCAGCGCGTCGGTGTCGTCCAGCAGGTCGGTGAACAGCCTCGGCAGCGCCTCGGGCCGGTGGTCGGGCAGGCCGAGCGCGAGCAGCTCGCCGGCGTGCGCCGCGCTCGCCCGCTGGAGCTCGGCGTACACCGGGAGGATCCGCTCCCAGCGGCCCGGGTCGGGCGCGACGGCGAGCGCGTCGCGGAGGGTCCGGCCGCCCTCCGGAAGCAGGGACCAGCCCCGGCCGGCGTCCACCGCCAACGGGTCCGGCACCCGGCCGGGCGCCAGGCGGGCCAGCGCGGCCAGCACGCCGGCCTCGTGCCGGGTGTCGTCGCTGTTGGCCTTGAACCAGGCGTCGTCGTCGCCGGTGGGCACGCGCCACACCAGTGACCACGGGCGTATCCGCTCCTGCACGGGCCCGGTGACCCGGCGGCCGTACCGGCCGAGCTGCTCCGCCACCCAGTGCGAGGCGGACTCCCGCCACGCCGGCGCGTCCCACCCGGCACCCACCACCTCTGCGCTCATGCCGGCAACCTAGCCTCTGGGCGTCGGTCGGGCGAGGTGGTTTCCGGCGTCCCGTGACCCGCCGCGGTGACGCGGCGTTGGGCTCCTCGGTGAGGTCGTCGCGGACGTGATCCTGATGACGCGCCGGACACGCCCACCAACTTGACCTCGCTAGGGGGACGGCATACGGTCAACCCCTAGATGTAGTAGTCACATGGGCGTAAGTTGCCTACAGGTTGGGTTCAACTACCGAACGCACTCCCACGCGGCGCAGCCGGCGACGGTCATCCAAGGGTGACTCCGCCGGGTCGAACCGTGCCCGGGAGCCGGTCGGGGTGCCCGTGGTCGATCGAGGAGGTCGGGCGATGCGGTGTCCGTACTGCCGGCACGCCGACTCCCGGGTGGTCGACTCGCGGGAGGCCGACGACGGCCAGCTCATCCGGCGGCGACGGTCCTGCCCGGAGTGCGGCAAGCGGTTCACCACCGTCGAGGAGGCGGTGCTCGCGGTGGTCAAGCGCAGCGGGGTGACGGAGCCGTTCAGCCGCACCAAGATCATCGGCGGGGTGCGCAAGGCGTGCCAGGGCCGGCCGGTCGACGACGACTCGATCGCGCTGCTGGCACAGAAGGTCGAGGAGACCGTACGCGCCAAGGGGGCGGCCGAGATCCCCAGCCACGACGTGGGGCTGGCCATCCTCGGCCCGCTGCGTGACCTCGACGAAGTGGCCTACCTGCGGTTCGCCAGCGTCTACCGGTCGTTCGACTCGCTCGCCGACTTCGAGCAGGAGATCGAGACGCTGCGGGCCGCCGCGCGCGCCCGGGAGGGCGCCGGTGCCGGCGCGGCGGAAGCCGCCGGCGCGAACAGCTGACATTTCTGATTTTCGACAGTGTGACCAGGCGCGGTGGGTGACCGTGCCGACGAGGGGGGCGAGGGCGTGACGACCAGCAAGTCACGGAACAAGGCCGGGGCGGGGCTGAAGATCGAGCGCGTCTGGACGACCGAGGGGGTGCATCCCTACGACGAGGTCGCCTGGGAGCGCCGCGACGTCGTCATGACGAACTGGCGGGACGGCTCGATCAACTTCGAGCAGCGCGGGGTGGAGTTCCCCGAGTCCTGGTCGGTGAACGCGGCGAACATCGTGACCACCAAATACTTCCGGGGCGCGGTGGGGACCCCGGAGCGGGAGTGGTCGCTCAAGCAGCTCATCGACCGGGTGGTCGACACCTACCGCACCGCCGGTGAGGAGTACGGCTACTTCGCGACCCCGGCCGACGCCGAGGTGTTCGCGCACGAGCTGACCTGGATGCTGCTGCACCAGGTGTTCAGCTTCAACTCGCCGGTCTGGTTCAACGTCGGCACGCCGTCGCCGCAGCAGGTCAGCGCCTGCCTCCCGTACGACTCGCTGGTCAGCACGCCGGCCGGTCTGGTCCCGATCGGGAAGCTTGTCGAGGACGGGGCCGTCGGCACCAAGGTGTACGACGCCAACGGTCTGACCAGCATCGTGGCCGTCAAGGCCAACGGGGTGCGCGAGGTTCTCCGACTGCACACCAAGGCGGGTTACACCCTCGATGTCACTCCGGACCACGTGGTGTGGAAGAGCACCGGCGCCGGCACCGGGGCCTGGGTGGAGGCCGGCACGCTGGAGCCGGGCGACCAGCTCGAGTGGCACCGCACGTACGCCTACGGCGAGAGCGAGATCGACCTACGGGAGATCCGTGAGGCCTCGCTGGCCGGCTGGCTGCAGTCGGACGGGTTCGTCCGCCAGCACGACAAGGGCACGAACCGGTCGCTGACCATCGAGGCGATGACCGTCAACGACGACGAGCTGGACTGGGTCACCGGCACCCTCGACGAGGTCTTCGCCGACGTCCGGCACGAGCGCACCGTGCAGACGCAGAGCGACGAGCCGGACTGCCGGCGTACCCGCCTCTACGGCGAGCACCTGCGCCCGTTCGTGGACAAGTGGGATCTGCTCACCCGTGGTGTCGACATGAGCGTGCCGGAGCGGCTGTTCACCGCGCCGCTGCCGGTCGTCGCCGGTTACCTGCGCAGCATCTTCCAGGCCGAGGGTTACGTGTCGGCCCGGGAGAGCTCGACGCTCGTCGCGGTGGACATGGTCTCGGAGAAGCTGATCCGTGGCGTACAGAGCCTGCTGCTGCGATTTGGGATCTTCTCCCGCGTCTCGCGCAAGCGGGACCCGCGTCCGGACCGCAACGACTGCTGGACGGTCCGGATCCAGAACGACGGCGACCGGGACCTGTTCGCCACTCACATCGGGTTCGTCGGCGCGGAGAAGATGGCCAAGCTCGAACAGAGCTTCGGCAAGCCGGGCCGGCCGGCCAATGGCGTCAAGCGGTTGGAGATCGACCACATCGAGCCGATCGGCGCGATGGAGGTCTACGACATCCAGACGGAGAGCGGCGAGTTCCTGGCCGGCAACCTCCGGGTGCACAACTGCTTCATCCTGTCCGTCGACGACTCGATGGACTCCATCCTCGACTGGTACAAGGAGGAGGGGCGGATCTTCCAGGGCGGCTCGGGCGCCGGGGTGAACCTCTCCCGCATCCGGTCCTCGAAGGAGTTGCTCTCCTCCGGCGGCACCGCCTCCGGCCCGGTCAGCTTCATGCGCGGCGCGGACGCCTCCGCCGGCACCATCAAGTCCGGTGGCGCCACCCGGCGCGCGGCCAAGATGGTCATCCTCGACGTGGACCACCCGGACATCGAGGAGTTCGTGGCGACCAAGGCGCGCGAGGAGGACAAGATCCGCGCGCTGCGGGACGCCGGGTTCGACATGGATCTGGGCGGCGCCGACATCGTCAGCGTGCAATACCAGAACGCCAACAACTCGGTCCGCGTCTCCGACGAGTTCATGACCGCGGTGGAGAACGGCGGCGGCTTCGACCTGCGCGGCCGGCTCGACGGGCAGACCATCGAGACGATCGACGCCAAGAACCTGTTCCGCACCATCTCCCGGGCCGCCTGGGAGTGCGCCGACCCGGGCCTGCAGTACGACGACACCATCAACGACTGGCACACCTGCCCGGAGACCGGGCGGATCACCGCGTCGAACCCGTGCTCGGAATACCTGCACCTGGACAACTCCTCGTGCAACCTGGCGTCGCTGAACCTGATGAAGTTCCTCCGCGCCGACGGCGGCTTCGAGGTGGAGAAGTTCGTCCGGTCGGTCGAGTTCGTCATCACCGCGATGGACATCTCGATCTGCTTCGCCGACTTCCCGACCGAGAAGATCGGCGAGACCACCCGCGCCTACCGGCAGCTCGGCATCGGGTACGCCAACCTGGGCGCCCTGCTGATGGCCTCCGGCCTGCCGTACGACTCGGAGCAGGGCCGGGAGGTGTCGGCGGCGATCACCTCGCTGATGACCGGCACCGCCTACCGCCGCTCCGCCGAGCTGGCCGGCATCGTCGGCCCGTACGACGGCTATGCCCGCAACGCCGAGCCGCACAAGCGGGTCATGCGCAAGCACGCCGCCGCCAACGACAGCATCAAGCCGATCGGCACGGTGGGCACCGCCGTGCAGCGCGAGGCGACCAGGCAGTGGACGCTCGGCAACAAGCTGGGCGACAAGTTCGGTTGGCGCAACTCGCAGGCCAGCGTGCTCGCCCCGACCGGCACCATCGGCCTGATGATGGACTGCGACACCACAGGTGTCGAGCCGGACCTGGCGCTGGTGAAGTTCAAGAAGCTGGTCGGCGGCGGCTCGATGCAGATCGTCAACCAGACCGTGCCGCGCGCCCTGCGCAGCCTCGGCTACCCCGAGGAGCAGGTCGAGGCGATCGTCGAGCACATCGCCGACCACGGGCACGTGGTGGACGCCCCCGGCCTGAAGCCGGAGCACTACCCGGTGTTCGACTGCGCCATGGGCGAGCGGTCCATCGCGCCGATGGGCCACGTGCGGATGATGGCGGCGGTCCAGCCGTTCATCTCCGGCGCCATCTCCAAGACGGTCAACATGCCGGAGCAGGCCACCGTCGAGGACGTCGAGAAGATCTACTTCGAGGGCTGGAAGCTCGGCCTGAAGGCGCTGGCGATCTATCGGGACAACTGCAAGGTGGGCCAGCCGCTGTCGGTCGCCAAGCCGAACAAGGCCGTCGTCGAGGCGGCCGTGGAGGCCGCGGTCGAGGCCGCCGTCGCCGAGAAGGTCGTGGAGAAGGTCGTCGAGTACCGCCCGGTGCGCAAGCGGCTGCCGAAGAAGCGTCCGTCGCAGACGGTCTCCTTCTCGGTCGGCGGCGCGGAGGGTTACCTCACCGCGTCGTCCTACCCGGACGACGGCCTCGGCGAGGTCTTCCTGAAGATGTCGAAGCAGGGCTCGACCCTGGCCGGCGTGATGGACGCCTTCTCGGTGGCCATCTCCATCGGTCTTCAGTACGGCGTCCCGCTGGAGACGTACGTCAGCAAGTTCACCAACATGCGCTTCGAGCCGGCCGGCATGACCGACGACCCCGACGTGCGGATGGCCGCCTCGGTGATGGACTACATCTTCCGTCGCCTGGCGCTTGACTTCCTGCCGTACGAGCGCCGCGCGGAGCTGGGCATCTTCACCGCCAAGGAGCGGGCCGCCCAGCTCCGGGCCGAGGCGGAGGCGGAGGCGAGCGGTGCGGACCTCACCGCGATGGCCGCCTCCGCCCCGGTCGAGGCGCCCGAGCCGAAGACCGGCCCGGTCGCCCAGCCGGCGCAGGAACTGACCGACGCCGCGGCGGTCAAGCCCGCGCCGGAGGTGGGCTCCAGCACCGAGCTGCTGGAGGCCGTGATCGGCAAGGCCGCGGACGCGCCGCTCTGCTTCACCTGCGGCACCAAGATGCGCCCGGCCGGCAGCTGCTACGTCTGCGAGGGCTGCGGCTCCACCAGCGGCTGTAGCTGACACAAGCAACGAGCCCCGGGCGTTGACGCGCCCGGGGCTCGTGAGCCGGGACGGAGCCCGACCTGCTTCTTGCAGAGCCAGATCTTCGCTCCTGCCGGCTCGGTCGACCCGCTGGGCGTGGGGTTAGCCCACCATGCGGAGGAACGCCTGCCACCGCAGCCGGTCGAAGCGAAGAAGGGAACCGTCAGGGTCCTTGCTGTCGCGGATCAGGACGCCATCCTGGTAGCGGGCCACTTCGACGCACGCGCCGCCGTTGTTGTCGCTGCGACTCGATTTGCGCCACACGAGGCGATCCGGCCCTTTCACCGCCACCCCCAGGTGCCATCAGCGCGCCATGTCATCCAACAGGCGAAGGATGAGCTTGCGCGACTCTACCGGCCCGAGCGCCGCCGCCCGGAGTCGGTCCCACAGACGAGTGTAGGCGCGAACCGCATCGGGTCGGTCGAGGTAGTCCGCGTCCGTGAACGTCTCCGCGTAGATCACGTCCGAGGACGCATCGTCGCCGAAGCGGAGGATGATGAAGCTGAAGGACGCCGTCTCGTAGGTCTGCGCGTCGAAGGGGAAGACCTGAAGCGAGACATTGGCCTGACTGCCCACCTCCACCAGGTGGCGAAGTTGGGCGCTCATGGTTGCGGCGTCTCCGATGCTTCTGCGAAGCGCGGACTCACTGAGGATGAAGCTCAGCTCAGTGCCACCACCTGGGCGCAGGACGGCTTGCCGTTCGAGCCGGACGGCCACGGTCCGGTCCAGGTCTTCGCCGTTCGGCCGCGGGTCAGCGGTGGCGTTCATTGCACGGATGTAGGGCTCGACCTGAAGAACGCCGGGGATGACCTCGGGCTGGTACCAGCGGATCTCCGAGGCGTCGCCCTCCAGGTCGAGGTACTGGCGGAACCAGTCCGGCACGGCGTTCCGGTACGTGCTCCAGCGTCCTCGTTGCCGTCCGGCGCGCGCGAGTTCGCGCAGCGACTCCGCCTCGCCGCCGGTGATGTCGTACAGGTCCAAAAGTAGGTTCAGGTCCGTCAACTTCAAGCCCGACTGTCCCAGCTCAAGGCGACTGATCTTGCTCGCTGCGGCATCGATGACGGCGGCAGCCTCATCCTGCGTCCTGCCGGCGCTTTCCCGGGCGCGCTTCAGCGCGAGTCCGAGCCGCCGTCGCTGGATCGTCGGGTTGACCATCGACTGATTATCACCTCTCGACCGTCTCGGCCCCGACACGCCTCGCAGGCTTCCAAAACAGGAGTCCAACTTCTACTGTGAGTGGGTTCCTGAAATAGGAGTCCAATTGAAGGATGCCATGCGGTCACGCGTGTCGTACGAGGAGTACCTGCTGGCGGTCGCCATGACGCTCGCCAGGCGGCACCGCCCGGTGTGGTGCTGGCGGCGGTGGCGGCGCGTCTGCCGGTGTGGTGCCGACCTGCCCTGTCGCGCCCGTCACCGCATCCCGATCCGTCGCGGCCACTGGCCCGGGGAGGAAGAGACGTGACCGACCTCCAGATCCGTCAGATCCTGTCGGTGCACCTGCCGAACGGCGACGGTTTCTGTTCGGGATGCCGCCGGTGGTGGGCGCGGCTGGTTCCGTACCCGTGCCCTCAGACGGAGTGGGCCGCGCGCCAGCAGGCGCGGACGGCTGTCCGGCGGTTTCTGGACGGACGGCCGTGACCACCCACGGGCCGGTGTTGCCGGTGTGGAGCTGCGGCGGCTGCGGGGCACCTTGGCCCTGCGCGACCCGACGCCGCGAGCTGCGGGCGGAGTTCCACGGAGCGCCCGTGTCGCTGGCCCTCTACATGGGCTCGTACCTGGTCTGGGCGGCCGAGGATCTGACCTGGGTGCCGGCCGGGCTGTTGCATCGTCGGTTCCTGGGTTGGGTGCGATGAGCGCCATCCGACCGGGCGACGAGCGCTTCCACTACTGCGACGGCTCGCACCGCTGGGTCCCGCCCGATCCCGACTTCGACCAGGAGGTCTGGGAGGCGATGGTCCGCGAGCACCAGCAGTGTCATCTGGAGCAGATTTCTCGCGGCCTCCGTCGACGCCGTCCGAACCGACTTAGGTGGGCACGGTCACAGACCAGGGCGTGCTGGGGCTGGGATGCTCGGGCGATGAGCACGGCAGACATCTATCGGGCGTTCGCCGACCGCGAGGCGCGCGACGTCTCCCCGGCGTACGACAGGTTGTCGAGGGCCGTGGCCCGCGACCCGGAGCTGCTCGCGCTGCTCGACACGCTCCCGCCGGCCAAGCGCCAGCCGAACCTGCTCTTCGCTGTGGTCCGGCTGCGCGGCGGCCCGGTGGGCGACCCGACGGCGTTCCGCGCCCACGTGCTGGCGCACTGGCCGGACGTCGCGGCGCAGATGCGGGCCCGGGCCACTCAGACCAACGAGGCCGGGCGGTGCGCGGTGCTGCTGCCGGTGCTCGCCGCGCTGCCGCAGCCGCTGGCGTTGCTGGAGGTCGGCGCGTCCGCCGGCCTGTGCCTCTACCCCGACCGGTACGGCTACCGCTACGGCGACCGGCGGGTCGGCGACGGTGAGCCGGTGCTCGACTGCGTGCTCGCCGGCACCGCCGCGCCGGACCGGCGGCCGGAGGTGGTGTGGCGGGCCGGGCTGGACGTGAACCCGCTCGACGTCACCGACCCGGCCGACCTGGCCTGGCTGGACGCGCTGATCTGGCCGGAGCACACCCACCGCCGCGACCGGCTGCGCGCCGCGGCGGCGGTCGCGGCGGCCGACCCGCCACTGCTGGTCCGGGGCGACCTGGTCGACGACCTGCCGGCGCTGGCGGCGCGGGCCCCGGCCGGCGCGACGCTGGTGGTGTTCCACAGCTCGGTGCTCTACCAGGTGCCGGCGGCACGCCGGGCCGCCTTCACCGAGCTGGTGCGCATGCTGCCCGGGCACTGGCTCGCCAACGAGGACCCCGCCGTGCTGCCGCACGCGGTAACACCCGCGCCGCCGGCCGGCGGGTTCCACAACGTGCTCGCGCTCGACGGCCGCCCGCTCGCCTGGACCCGGGGCCACGGGCAGGCCGCCACCTGGTTCGGCTGACGGCCTACTCCGGCAGCGCGTCGACCGCCGAGGCGAGCACCCCGCGCAGGTCGGCCTCCGCGCCGGCCGGCAGCGTCTCGGGCTTGACCACCTGGTACGCCACGCGCACCTCGTAGTGCTCGCCACGCCAGGCCCAGCCGTCGAACCGGGTCTCCCCGCCGTCCCAGGGTTGCACCGCCACGCAGGAGTTGTCGCCGGGTCCGGCGCCGCTCTGTTCGGCGCCGATGCGGGTGCAGCGGTCCCGCCGCCACGTCTCGTCGTACATGCCCTCGGCGTCGACGGCGACGGTGACGACCAGGTCGCCGCGCATGGAGGTGCCGCTGGTCAGGTCGACCGCGCACTCCCGGGAGCCGCTGCGGTCGCCGAGGTTCGCCGACGCGGTGGGCTGCGCGCCGGGCGCGAGCCGCGCCAGCAGGTCGGCCGGGAGCAGCGCGCAGGGGTCGCGAAGCTCGTCCGGCAGGGCTGTCTCGTCGGCGGCACAGCCGGCGGTGGCCAGGAGCGCACCGGTGACCACGAGCATTGCGGCCGATCTCGTCATCTGTCCTCCTTGGACGGTCGCGGGGGACCGTAGCAGCGCCCCGCCACCGCCCGGCGTCGCGGTCGCCCCCCGTCCACATCCCGCCCACCCGCCGTCGATCATGAAGTCGGCGGTGCGACGCGCCGACTCGGACAGCGCTAACTTCATGATCGACGAGGAGGCGGGGCGGGTGACTAGGGTCGTGGGCGTGACCGAAACGGGCTGGCTGACCGAGATCCGCACTGCCTACGACACCGTCGCCGAGGACTACGCCCGGGTGTTGCCGGGCGTAGTCGAGCCGCCGCTGGATCGGGCGGTGCTGACCGCGTACGCGGAGACCGTCGGGCCGGGCCGGCCGGTGCTGGAGGTCGGGTGCGGCACCGGCCGGGTCACCGCCCACCTGCACCACCTCGGCCTGGACATTGCCGGCGTCGACCTGTCACCCGGCATGGTGGCGGTGGCCCGGCGGACCTACCCGGAGCTGCGCTTCGAGGTCGGCTCGATGACGGAGCTGGCCGCGCCGGACGCGTCGCTGGCCGGGCTGGTCGCCTGGTACTCGCTCATCCACCTGCCACCGGAGCTGCTGCCCGGGGTGTTCGCCGGCTTCCGCCGCGCGCTCGCCCCCGGCGGTCACCTGCTGCTCGCCGTGAAGGCCGGCGACCGGCTCGACCGGCGAGAGCAGGCATACGGCCACCGGGTCGGTCTCGACGTGCACTGGCTGCCGCCGGAGCGGCTGGCCGGGCAGCTCGCCGCCGCCGGGCTGCCCGTGTGGGCCACTCTGATCCGCGAACCGGTCGGCACCGAGCGCCAGCGCCAGGCGTTCCTGCTCGCCCAGCGCCAGGCGGCCTGACCTGGTCCGTCAGCGGCGGCGCGGAGTCACCGATACCTGCTCGGCGATCGCGATCACCTGTGCCACGGTGAGCCGCAGCGGCGCCTGCAGGTTGACCACCGCCCCGCCCGGCACCTCGGTCTGCAGGAACCACATCTCCTCGGCGTGGACCAGTCGGGCGTCTCGCCCACCGACCGTGACCGGGCGCTCCTCCACCGCCCCCATCACGGTGTGCAGCAGGTCCGGGTCGCGGCCGGCCACCACCTGCACGGCGAGCGTGTCGTCGGGGGACGGGCCGCGCAGGGTGAGAATGGTGTCGTCCTTGAACGAGGCGACCCGCCACCCGCGGGGCGCGAGCCGCACCCGCAGGGGCACCGGCTGTGGCTCGTCGACGACGCCCCCGGCCAGCCGGAGCAGCGCCCCGTCCTCGGCGAACCGGCCGTGGCCGGTCAGCGACACCCACTGCCCCGACTTCCGCTTCCACGTCACGGTGAGTTGCCGTGGCCCGCCGGGGTTGTCGTCCTCGGACAGTTCGGCCGGGCGGCCGGCCACGGTCACCTGCCGGGACGTCCGCGTGTGGCGATCCGGGCGGTCGTCCCGGACGGAGAGCCAGACGTCGTCGGCGCCGCCGTCGGACAGGAACACGGCGAGGAACCGGCCCGGCTCGTAGCTGTACCGGGGTGGTTGCAGGGCCGCCGGTCGGGACCGCAGCGTCAGGGGGAACTCGGGCACGGCCACGGCCACCAGCGTGATCGGCTCCGCCGGGCGGTCGGTCGGACGCGCCGCGAGACCGACGCCCGCCGTGACCGCCACTGCCGCCGCGGCGGCTGCTACCAGGAAGGTCCGTCGCCGTGAAGTACGGCGCGCCGGAGCAGCGCCAAACTCGTCGAGGAGGCGCTCCCGCGCGTTGGTCAGCACCTCCACGGGCGCCTCCGGGGCGTCCGGCCCGTGCGTCCGCAGCAGCGTGATCTCGTTCATGTCGGCTCCTCCACGGTGAGCGCGAGTCGGGTCAACCGGCGAGCCCGGTGCAGGCGGGACCGGACCGTGCCGACCGGAACGTCGAGCACGGCCGCGATCTGCTCGTACGACAGCTCCGCCCAGGCGGTGAGCAGCAGCACGTCCCGGTCCCGCCGGTGCAGCGAGGCGAGCGCCGAGGCCAGGTCCCGGCGCAGGGCACGGGCGTCCAGCCGGTCGATCGACTCCTCGACCACCGGCGGCGTCGGCTCGGCGGCGGCGAACCGGGCCAGCGCCCGGTAGCGGCGTTCCTCGGAGCGCACGTGCCGGCGCAGCAGGTTCGTGGCGATCCCGAACAGCCACGGCCGCACCCCCACCTCGGGCCGGTAGGCGGCCCGTTGCCGGAACGCGACCAGGAACGTCTCGGCCAGCAGGTCGTCGGCCGGCTGGCCGATCCGGCGGGCCAGATAGCGGTGTACGGCGACGGCGTGCCGGTCGAACAACGGCGCGAACCGTTCCGGCGTGATGACGGACTCGCGGATCAGGTCGCCGTCCGGCGGCTCGTCGGGGAGCACGACCTCGGGCTGCCCCCGCTCGTGGGCGTCGGCCCGGTGCATCTTGGTCACATCCGTTCATGCCCGGTCGGCGCGGGCCGGTTCACGACGCGACCCGGGCCGGTCGTAGTGTCCCTCCCGCAGAGCCGGCGCGACGGGAGGCACCAGCGTGAGCATCGCCCTGTTCACCCTCGGCGGGACCATCGCGATGGCCGGCGCCGGCGTCGGGGGAGTGGTCGCCCGGCTCACCGGCGCCGACCTCACCGCCGCCGTACCCGGGCTCGCCGACATCCCGCTCGACGTGCGCGACGTGGCGGCGGTGCCCAGCGCCGCGCTCGCGTACCGGCAGATCCTCGACCTGGTGGACGCGGCGGCCGAGGCGGTCGACGGCGGGGCGACCGGCGTGGTGGTCACCCAGGGCACCGACACGCTGGAGGAGACCGCGTGGCTGGCCGACCTGGTCTGGCCGCACGCGGCGCCGCTGATCTTCACCGGCGCGATGCGCAACCCGACGCTGGCGGGCCCGGACGGGCCGGCGAACCTGCTCGCGGCGGCCCGGGTCGCGGCGGCGCCGGCCGCGCGGGACCTCGGCGTCCTCGCCGTGCTCAACGACGAGATCCACGCTGCGCGGTTCGTCCGCAAGACGCACAGCACGAGTACGGCCACGTTCGCCTCGCCCGACGCCGGGCCGCTCGGGCACGTGATCGAGGATCGGGTACGGTTGCTGACCCGGCCGCCCCGGCACGCGCCGCTGCCGACGGTGGACCGCGACCGGCTGGACGGCACCCGGGTGGCGTTGCACACGGTGACCCTCGACGACGACGTGGCGCTGCTCGACGCGCTCGCCGCCGGCCTCGACGGGCTGGTGGTGGCCGGGTTCGGGGTGGGGCACGTGCCGCCCGCGTTCGCCCCGGCGCTGGGCGAGCTGGCCGGGCGGATGCCGGTGGTGCTGACGTCGCGGACCGGGGCCGGGTCGGTGCTGCGGGACACCTACGGCGCCCTCGGCTCGGAGCGGGACCTGCGGAGGCGCGGGCTGGTCGACGGCGGGTTCCTCGGCCCGTACCGGGCGAAGGTGCTGCTGCGCCTGCTGCTCGCCGCCGGCGCCGATCCCGTCACGATCACCGATATGTTCACCCGCCACGGGTGAGCGGTGTGAGACAGGGCCCCCTCTATGCAGCAGGCGTTAAGAAGGGGCCCCTCCTTACACTTCAGCGGTGGGTGATGAGCTGGCGGACCGGGCGTTGACCGAGCCGCACCCGTCGCGGCTGCCGCCGCGGCATCCCGGGCGGGAACGGGTCCTGGCCGCGCACGCCGCCGCGCTCGCCGCCGGGGAAGCCGGTTACCTCGACCCGGAGACCGGGTTGTTCGTGCTCAGCGCCGGGTTCCTGGCCCGGCGCGGGACCTGCTGCGGGCGAGGCTGCCGGCACTGTCCGTACGTGACCGACTAGGGGCCTTCCGTCCCCGCGGCGCGCCCCGTACGGTGTCCGACGGAACTCCGGCGGGGCCCCCGCCCGCCGCCGATCGCGGAGGTTTCCCCGTGCGCGCCCGTACCTGGCTGGCCGTCCCGGCCGTCCTGCTCGTCACCGGCTGCGCCGAGGACACCTCGGAGGTCGAGGTGCCGGCGGTGCCGCCGCCGGTGGCCGAGGTCGCCGCCGCGTCCTCCGGTGGCGCCTGCCGGCTGCTCGACTTCGCGGTGATCGCCGAGCACACCGGCGGCACGTTCGACGTGGCCGCCGCCACCGACCGGGGCGACACCCACACCTGCGTGGTGCGCGCCCAGGCGGCGGCGCTGCCGGAGCTGACGCTGTCGGTGACCGACACGTCGATCGACGCGGCCACGTTCACCGCCGACGTGCAGCCGCGCGGCGCGGCGAAGGTCACCAAGCTAGGGAAGGTCGCCTACCGGCGCACGGTGTCGAAGACCGCGAAGGCGGGCCCGGTCGCCGAGGTGGGCTGGCTGGCCGGCGAGGACCGGCTGGCCAGCCTCCGCTGGACCACCCCGCCCGGCACCGCCGCGGCGGAGGCGGAGAAGGCGACCGCCAAACTTGTCGCCCTGGCCAAGGTGATCGACACCAGAAAGCTCTGACCGAGATCAGTGGGCCGCGACGAAGACGCGGGAGGCGACCTCGCGGGGCAGTCGCACCCGGTCGCCGGAGCGGTCGATGGAGACGCCGTCGCGCTCCTGCGCCACGGTGACGGTCGCGCCCGGGTCGACGCCGGCGGCGTGCAGCTGCCGGAGCACGTCCGCGTCGGTCTGCACGCTCTCGCAGATCCGCCGCACCACCACCGGGCCGGACAGGCCGGGGAAGGCCAGGTTGCGTTCGCCTTCGACGGGCTCGGTCGGGTGCTCGCCCGGGTCGCCCAACTCCTCCAGGCCCGGGATCGGGTTGCCGTAGGGCGAGCGGGACGGGCGGTTGAGCAGGTCGTAGACCCGCTTCTCGACCGCGTCGCTCATCACGTGCTCCCAGCGGCAGGCCTCCTCGTGGGCCTCCTCGTAGGGCATCCCGATCACGTTGACCAGCAACAGCTCGGCCAGCCGGTGCTTGCGCATCACCGAGACGGCGGTGTTGCGGCCCAGCGCGGTGAGGGTGAGGTGCCGGTCGCCCTCGACGGTGAGCAGGCCGTCGCGTTCCATCCGGGCGACGGTCTGGCTGACGGTCGGGCCGCTCTGCCGCAGCCGCTCCGCGATGCGGGCGCGCAGCGGCGGCACACCCTCCTCCTCCAGTTCGAGGATGGTGCGCAGGTACATCTCGGTGGTGTCAACCAGGTCGTGCTTCACGTCAGCGGCCTCCCGGCGTCCGATGCTACCCGTAACCACCGACGCCCGAGCGCAGGTGAACCCGGAGGTCGCCGCCGGCGATGGTGTTGACTGGGCGGCATGTCCGGAACCGCAGAGCTGCTGGTCGAGCCGGACCGGCTCGCCGCCGAGCTCGACCGCGCCGACCCGCCCGTGCTGCTCGACGTCCGGTGGCGGCTCGCCGGCCCGCCCGGCCGCGCCGACCACACCGCCGGCCACCTGCCCGGCGCCGTCTTCGTCGACCTGGACACCGAGCTGTGCGGGCCGCCCGGCGCCGCCGGGCGGCACCCGCTGCCCGACCCCGCCGCGTTGCAGGCCGCGCTGCGGGCCGCCGGCGTCCGCGCCGGTCACCCCGTGGTGGTGTACGACGGTGGCGACGGGATGTCCGCCGCCCGGGCCTGGTGGACGCTGCGCTGGGCCGGTCACCGGGCGGTGCGGGTGCTGCACGGCGGCTGGCCCGCCTGGACGGCCGCCGGGCTGCCGGTGGACACCACCGTGCCCACGCCTGCGCCCGGCGACGTGACGGTCACCCCGGGCGCGCTGCCGGTGCTCGACGCCGCGCGGGCCGCCCGGCTCGCCGCCGCCGACGCCGGGGTGCTGCTCGACGTGCGGGCCGCGCCGCGCTACCGGGGCGAGACCGAGCCGGTCGACCCGGTCGCCGGGCACGTTCCGGGCGCGGTCAACCTGCCCGCCCCGGCGTACGTGACGCAGGGCCGGTTCCCGGCGGTCGAGGCGCTGCGCGCGCGCTTCGCCGAGGCGGGGGTGCGGCCGGACGCGCCGGTCGGGGCGTACTGCGGTTCCGGGGTGACCGCCGCGCAGGCGGTGCTGGCGTTGCACCTGGCCGGCCGACCGGACGCCGCCCTGTACGTCGGGTCGTGGAGCGAGTGGGTGGCCGACCCGGACCGGCCGGTGGCGACCGGCGGCGCCCCGGGCCGGTGAGCGCGCGGCTGGTGGGCGCGTCCCGGCCCACGTGCGACGATGGCCGCATGGCCGACGACACGGTGGTGGTGTGGGATCCCGCCCTCCTCGCCTACGACATGGGGGACCATCCTCTCGACCCGGTCCGGGTCGAGTTGACCATGGCGCTCGCCCGCGAGCTGGGGGTGCTGGACCGGCCCGGGGTGCGCCTGGTCAAGCCCGAGCCGGCCGACGACGCGCTGCTGACCCGGGTGCACGACCCGGCCTACCTGGACGCGGTCCGCGCCGCGCCGCGCGACCCCCTGTTCGCCGGCTTCGGGCTGGGCACCTCGGACAATCCGGTCTTCGACGGGATGCACGAGTCCAGCGCGCTGATCGCCGGCGCCACCGTGGCCGCCGCCGAGGCGGTCTGGCGGGGCGAGGCCCGGCGCGCGGTGAACGTGGCCGGTGGCCTGCACCACGCCATGCCGGCCCGGGCCGCCGGCTTCTGCGTCTACAACGACCCGGCGGTGGCCATCGCCCGCCTGCTCGACCTCGGCGCCGAACGGATCGCGTACGTGGACGTGGACGTGCACCACGGCGACGGGGTGCAGGAGGTCTTCTACCGGGACCCGCGGGTGCTCACGGTCAGCCTGCACGAGACCCCGCTCGCACTCTTCCCGGGCACCGGGTTCCCCGACGAGACCGGCGGGCCGGGCGCGGAGGGCACCGCGGTCAACGTGCCGCTGCCCCCGGGCGTCGGCGACGCGGGCTGGCAGCGGGCGTTCCACGCGGTCGTGCCGTCGGTGCTGCGCGCGTTCCGGCCGCAGGTGCTCCTCACCCAGTGCGGGGCGGACGGGCACCGCGCCGACCCGCTGGCCGACCTGCACCTGTCCGTGGACGGGCAGCGGGCCACCTACCTGGCGCTGCGGGCGCTCGCCGACGAGCTGTGCGACGGCCGCTGGGTGGCCACCGGCGGCGGCGGGTACGCGCTGGTCGAGGTGGTGCCCCGGGCCTGGACGCACCTGCTCGCGGTGGCCACCGGCGAACCGCTCGACCCGGCCCTGCTCACGCCGCCGGCCTGGCGGGCGTTGGCCGCACGCCGACGGCCCGGGCCCGACGTCCCGCTGCGGATGACCGACGACGTCGACCCGTCCTACCAGCCGTGGCAGCCCAGCGGTGAGCCGAACGCGGTGGACCGGGCGGTCGCGGCCACCCGCAAGGCCGTGTTCCCGCTGCTCGGCCTCGACCCGCACGACCCGCGCGACTGAGCCGGCGGTGGGGGAGGACCGACCGGTGACCATCGTCGAGCAACCGGTGGACGTGCTGCTCAGCGACGGCGGCACCGTCCAGTTGCGGCAGATCCGCCCGGACGACGCGGCGGCGATCGTGGCGATGCACGCCCGCTTCTCCGAGCGCACCCGCTACCTGCGCTACTTCTCACCGTACCCGCGCATCCCGGAGCGGGACCTGAAGCGCTTCGTGACCGTCGACCACCGCGACCGGGAGGCGTTCGTGGTGCTGGCCGGCGAGCGGATCGTGGCCGTCGGCCGGTACGAGCGGCTCGGTCCCGCCTCCCCGGAGGCCGAGGTGGCGTTCGTGGTGGAGGACGCCTACCAGGGCCGGGGCATCGGCTCGGTGCTGCTGGAACACCTGGCGGACGCGGCCGGCCGGCACGGCATCGGCCACTTCGTCGCCGAGGTGTTGCCGGCGAACGGGACGATGCTGCGGGTGTTCGCCGACTTCGGCTACCAGGTCCAGCGCCAGTACGCCGACGGCGTGGTGCACCTGAGCTTCCCGATCGCGGCCACCGAGGCGACGCTCGAAGTGCAGCGCGGCCGGGAGCACCGCACCGAGGCGCGGTCGATCGCCCGGCTGCTCGCCCCGCGCGGCATCGCCGTCTACGGCGCCAGCACCACCGGCCAGGGCGTCGGCGCGGCGCTGCTCGGGCACCTGCGCGACGGCGGGTTCCCCGGCGCGATCGTGCCGGTGCATCCGAGCGCGGCGACGGTGGCCGGGCTGCCGGCGTACCCGTCGGCGGTCGACGCCGGCCTCGCCGTGGACCTGGCGGTGGTGGCGGTCGCGCCGGAGGCGGTGACCGCTGTGGTCCAGGACGCGGCGCGGGCCGGCGCGCACGGGCTGGTGGTGGTCTCGGCCGGGTTCGCCGAGTCCGGCCCGGCCGGCGCGGCGGCGCAGCGGGCCCTGGTCCGCGCCGCGCACCTGGCCGGCATGCGGGTGGTCGGCCCGAACTGTCTCGGTGTCGCCAACACCGACCCGGCGGTACGCCTCAACGCCACGCTCGCCCCGGTGCTGCCGGCGGCCGGGCGGGTGGGGGTGTTCAGCCAGTCCGGCGCGTTCGGGGTGGCGTTGCTGGCCGAGGCGTCGCGGCGCGGGCTCGGGCTGTCCAGTTTCGTGTCGGCCGGCAACCGGGCCGACGTGTCCGGCAACGACCTGCTGCAATATTGGCAGGACGACCCGGGCACCGACGTGATCACCCTCTACCTGGAGACGTTCGGCAACCCGCGTAAGTTCGCCCGGTTGGCCCGGCTGATCGGCCGGAGCAAGCCGGTGGTGGCGTTGGCGTCGCTGGCCCGGCCGCCGGGCGCGGGCGAGGCGCCGGCGCTGGACGCCGCCGCGGTCAGCGCGTTGTTCGCCCAGTCCGGGGTGATCCGGGTGGACACCGTGGCCGAGCTGCTCGACGTGGGCGTGCTGCTGGCCCACCAGCCGCTGCCGGCCGGGCGGCGGGTCGCCGTGGTGGGCAACTCGTCGGCGTTGACCGGGCTGGCCGCGACCGCCGGCGCGGGGCAGGGCCTGGTGGTCGCCGAGGGCTACCCGCACGACGTGGGGCCGACCGGCGGCGCCGCCGCGTACGCCGCCGCGCTGGCCGCCGCGGCGGCCGACGATCGGGTGGACGCCGTGGTGGCGGTCTTCGCCCCGCCGCTGCCCGGGCAGCTCACCGACCCGGAGGGCGACTTCGCGGCGGCACTGCCCGACGCGCGGGCCACCGGCAAGCCGGTGGTGGCGACGTTCCTCGCCGCTCGGGTGCCCGCCGGGGTGCCGGCCTATCCGAGCGTGGAGGAGGCGGTGCGGGCGCTGGCCCGGGTCACCCGGTACGCGGACTGGCTGCGCCGGCCGCCGGGCGTGCTGCCCGAGCTGGCCCGGGTCGACCGGTCGGCGGGGCGGGCCGCGCTGGGGCCGGACGGGGCGCCGGCCGCGCTGCTCGGCGCGTACGGGATCGACGTGGTGGAGTCGACGCCGGCCGGCTCGGTCGACGAGGTGGTGGCGGCGGCGGAGCGGCTCGGTTGGCCGGTGGCGCTGAAGGCGGCCGCCCCGGGGCTGCGGCACCGTCTCGACCTGGGTGCGGTCCGGCTCGACCTGGCCGACGCCGGCGCGCTGCGCCGCGCGTACGCCGAGCTGGCCCCGGTGTTCGGCCCGGAGGTGCTGGTCCAACCGATGGTCGCGCCCGGTGTGGCGTGCGTGGTGGAGCTGGTGGAGGATCCGGCGTTCGGGCCGGTGGTCGGGTTCGGCCTGGGCGGCGTGGCGACGGAGCTGCTCGGTGATCGGGCCTGGCGGGCGGTGCCGCTGACCGACCGGGACGCCGCCGAACTGGTCGACGAGCCGCGCGCCGCGCCGCTGCTGCGCGGGCACCGGGGCGCCGCCCCGGTGGACCGGGCGGCCCTGGTCGACCTGCTGCTGCGGGTCGGCCGGCTGGCCGACGAGCAGCCCCGGGTGCGGTCGCTGACGCTCAACCCGGTGCTGGCCCGCCCGGACGGCATCTCCGTGCTGCACGCCACCGTCCGCACCGGCACGGAAACGCCCCGCCCCGACACCGGCCCCCGCAGGTTGTAAGGAGGGGCCCCCTGTTAACGCCTCCGGTAGAGGAATGCGCCCTTCTTGGCAACGCTGCCGGGCGCAACGCTCACCCGCGGGCGGAGATCTGCTGCACGCTCCACTCGTTGCCGTCGGGATCGGCGAAGAACACGAAGCCGACGTTGTCCAGCGGGTGCGGCACCGGGCGCGGGTTGCGCCCGACCACCTGGATCTCGCTGACCTGCACGCCCCGCTGGATCAGCTCCGCGCGCGCCTGCGCCAGGTCGGCCACGACCAGTTGCAGCCCCTTGAGCGAGCCCGGCGGCATCTCCGGCACCACCCCCCGGCCGAGGACGATCGAGCATCCCGAGCCGGGGGGCGTGAGCTGCACGATCCGCCCCACGCCGCCCAGGTCGGTGTCGTGGTCGACGGCGAAGCCGACCCGCTCGGCGTAGAACTCCTTCGCGCGGTCCACGTCGGAGACCGGCACGACCACCACTTCCAGGGTCCAGTTCACCGCCTGAGCGTGGCCGACCCGGCGTGCCGGTTCAAGCGCGACAGGCCCCGGCGGAACCGCCGGGGCCTGTCGGGTGGGGCGTCGGCTCAGCAGGCGTACGCCTCCAGCCGGTTCGCCCGCTCCGGGTCGCGCAGCTTGAGCAGCGTCACCTTCTCGATCTGCCGGATCCGCTCCCGGGACAGCCCGAACTCGCGGCCCACCTCGTCGAGGGTGCGCTGGCGGCCGTCGTCCAGGCCGAAACGCAGCCGGATCACCGCCTGCTCCCGCTGGGAGAGGGTGGCCAGCACGATGCGCACCTCGTTGCGCAGCTCGCCGTTGGCGGCGGCGTCGCCGGGCTCGGTACGCGGGTCGACCGCGGCGACGAAGTCGCCGAGCGCGCTCTCGCCGTCCTCGCCGACCGCCTGGTCCAGGCTCACCGGCTCCCGGTCGTAGGAGATCAGCTCGATCACCTGGTATTCCGGGACCTCCAGCGCGGTCGCCACCTCGCTCACGGTGGGCTCGCGGCCGAGTGTCACCGACAGCTCGCGGCGCACCCGCACCATGCGGTTGACCTGCTCGACCATGTGCACCGGGATGCGGATGGTGCGGGCCGGGTCGGCCATGGCGCGGGTGATGGCCTGGCGGATCCACCAGGTGGCGTACGTGGAGAACTTGTAGCCCTTGGTGTAGTCGAACTTCTCGACCGCGCGGATCAGGCCGAGGTTGCCCTCCTGGATCAGGTCGAGGAAGGCCATGCCCCGCCCGGTGTAGCGCTTGGCGATGCTCACCACGAGCCGCAGGTTCGCCTCCAACAGGTGGTCCTTGGCGGCGCGGCCCTCGGCCGCGACCAGCGCCAGGTCCGCGCGCAGCTCGGCGGAGACCGGGGTGCAGGTGGCCAGCTTCTCGTCGGCGAAGAGGCCGGCCTCGATCCGTCGGCTCAGCTCGACCTCCTGCGCCGCGGTGAGCAGCTTGGTGCGGCCGATGCCGTTCAGGTACGCCCGGACCAGATCGGTGGAGACGCCGCGCTCGTCGGTGGCGTCCAGGTCCGTGAGGGTGACGTCCATGTCCTGGTGCTCGCTCATCTGCTGGGTCATCTCTGTCTCTCCCCGTGTCCTACGAGCCGTGGCGGCCCCGTGCCGCCGGCATGGTGGGCCGGTGACAAACAGCTTGGCGGTCGGGGCGTGAGACGGGAGTGAGGCGATCGGGGACCCGACACGAATCCGTGCCGAATTCCGGCCGCCGCTTGCCGCAGCCGGTTACCGTGCCAGCGAACCCCGGCCGGCCGTGGCCGGGCAGCGCGGGAATCGGGGAACCAGGTGGTCTTCAAGCGGCTCATGCAGGCGATGGGCGTGGGCGGTCCGTCGGTGGAGACGGTTCTGGCCAACCCGAACTGCCGGCCCGGCGGCCTGCTGGAGGGCCGCATCCAGGTGGTCGGCGGCGACCACCCGGCGGATGTGAGCTACGTCTCGCTCGGCCTGGTCACCCGGGTCGAGGTGGAGAGCGGCGACTCGGAGTACGACACCAACCAGGAGTTCGGCCAGGTCCGGGTGACCGGCGCGTTCCGGCTGGACCCGGGGCAGCGCCACGACGTCCCGTTTCGCTTCCAGGTGCCCTGGGAGACCCCGCTCACCGACCTGTACGGCCAGCACCTGCACGGCATGACCATGGGGCTGCGCACCGAGCTGGAGGTGGCCCGGGCGGTCGACTCCACCGACCTGGACGCCGTCGCGGTGCACCCGCTGCCGGCCCAGGAGCGGCTGCTGGAGGCGTTGCTGCGGCTGGGCTTCCGCTTCGCCCGCGCCGACGTCGAGCGCGGCCACCTCTACGGCGTACGCCAGCGGCTGCCGTTCTACCAGGAGATCGAGTTCTATCCGGCGCCGCAGTACGCCCGCGCCATGAACCAGCTCGAAGTCACCTTCGTCACCGACCCGCAGCAGGTGCAGGTGGTGCTGGAGATGGACAAGCGGGGCGGCCTGTTCACCGAGGGCCGGGACGCGTTCGGCCGGTTCGCCGTGGACCACGCCACGGCGGAGCGCACCGACTTCGCCGCCCAGCTCGACGGCTGGCTCCGCCAGTCGCTGTCCCGGCGCGGCCTGTTCTTCTAGCGGTCCGGTCCGCTAGAGGTCCAGCAGGAGGGTGCGGGGGCCGACGTTGACGCTCTCGACCAGCATGTGGGCGCGGAACCGGCCGGTCTCCACCTTCGCGCCCCGGGCCCGCAGCTGATCCACCACGGCCTCCACCAGGGGCTCGGCGACAGGCGCGGGGGCGGCGGCGGTCCAGGTCGGCCGCCGTCCCTTGCGGGCGTCGCCGTAGAGCGTGAACTGGCTGACCACGAGCAGCGGCGCCCCGGTGTCGGCGGCGCTGCGCTCGTCGTCCAGGATGCGCAGCTCGTGCAGCTTGCGGGCCATGGTGTCGGCCACCTGCGGGGTGTCGGTGTGGGTGACGCCGAGCAGCACCAGCAGCCCGTCGGCGATCTCGCCCACCACCGCGCCGTCGACGGTGACCGAGGCCCGGCCGACGGTCTGCACCAGCGCGCGCATCAGCCGGCCACCGGCTCGACCAGGCCACGCTCGACCAGATGCGCCACGATCGGGCCGGCCGCCTCGGCCAGCTCGTCGGGCGTCACGTCGTGCGCGGCGGCGAGCAGGGCGAGCAGGTCGCGCAGCGGCAGCCGCCCGTCCGCGCCGCCGACCAGGGCGAGCACCAGCGGGTCGATCTCCTCGGACCAGCGCAGCCCCCGCGGCATGGCCAGGACCTGCCGGTCCACCGCCCAGCCGTCGTCGCCCATGGTGGCCTCCTGGCGCAGTTGCAGCCCGTCGGCGGCCCGGTAGCGGGCGGCGAGCAGCCCGTCGGTGTCCCGGGCGCGCAGCCAGTCCTGCCGGTCGAACCATTCGCCGATCCGGTCGCCGAGCGGCGGCTCCACCCGCTGGCGCAGATCCTCGACCCGGACGCTCGGCCGGTCGTGCCCGGCGCGGCGCAGCGACACGATGCCGAACCCGACCGCCTCCACCTTGTGCGCGTCGAACCAGTCCAGCCACGCCTCCATCCGTCGCGGGTCGGCGCTCTCCCCGACGTCGGTGAGCCAGAGGTTCACGTACGCCATCGGGTCGGCCACCTCACGCTGGATCACCCAGGCGTCCAGCCCGGTGCCGGCGAACCAGCCGGTGACCCGCTCGGCCCAGTCCTCGCCGGTGACGTGCACCCAGTTCGCCAGGTACTGCATGGTCCCGCCGTCGGTGAGCAGGTGCGGCGCGGCGGCGGCGAGCTCGGAGCCGATCGCGTCGCCGACCCGCCCGGAGTCGCGGTAGACGTGCGTGGTGGTGCCCGGGCCGACCACGAACGGCGGGTTGCTGACGACCAGGTCGAAGCGGCGTCCGGCGACCGGGGCGACCAGATCGCCGCGGAGCAGTTCCCAGTCCTGCCCGTTGAGCGCGGCGGTGGTGGCGGCGAAGCGCAGCGCCCGTGCGGAGACGTCGGTGGCGGTGATCCGGCGGGCGTGGGTGCTCAGGTGCAGCGCCTGCACCCCGGAGCCGGTGCCGAGGTCCAGCGCGGTCTGCACCGGGCGGCGCACGGCGGCGCCGATCAGCGTCTGGGTGGCCCCGCCGATGCCGAGCACGTGCTCGGCGTGCAGCGGCCGGCCGGGCCGGGCGCTGGCCGGCACGTCGGCGAGCACCCACCAGTCGTCTGCGTAGGGCTCCAGGTCGACGCCGGCGCGCAGGCCGTCACCGTGCCGTTCGACGATGCCCCCGGCGAGCGCCTCGTCGACGCCCAGCGGGGCCAGCGCCGCGGCCACCACCGGCTCCGGCTCGGTCTGGTCGCAGATGAACACCCGGATCAGGGTGCCCAGGCGGTCGCGGTCCTCGGTGGCGCGCAGCGCGGCCCGGTGGTCGTTGCGGGCGACCCCGCCGGTGGCCTGCGAGCCGAGCCGGCCGGCGATGCCGTTGGCGGTGAAGTCGGCGAGCGTCAGGGCGGTGCGCAGCGCGTCGACCCCGGCGGGGGAGAGCAGCATGTCGTGACGGTCCACGTGGCCATCCTGCCTCGACCGCCGCCCGGTGCGGCGCGCACCCGCCGGATCCGGGCCGCGTCGTGCTCGTCGGGGAGTCGGCCCCGGGCCCGGCCGCCGGGGCGGCAGGATGGGGGCATGACGCTCTCCCTGCCCATCGACCCGCAGGCCAACGAGATGCTGGCGCGCAGCCCGCTGGCGCTGCTCCTCGGCATGGTGCTGGACCAGCAGGTGCCGATGGAGAAGGCGTTCTCCTCCCCGTACGTGCTGGCGCAGCGACTCGGCCACGAGCCGGACGCCCGGGAACTGGCCGGGTACGACCCGGAGGCGCTGGTGGAGCTGTTCGCCCGGCCGCCGGCGCTGCACCGCTTCCCGAAGGCGATGGCGGCCCGGGTGCAGGAGGTCTGCCGGGCGCTGGTGGACCGCTACGACGGCGACCCGGCCCGGCTCTGGTCGGAGGCGTCGGACGGTGGTGAGCTGCTGCGCCGGGTCGGCGCGCTGCCCGGGTTCGGCCGGCAGAAGGCGCAGATCTTCGTCGCGCTGCTGGGCAAGCGGTTCGGGGTCACCCCGGTGGGCTGGCGCGAGGCGGCCGGCGGCTACGGCGACGCGGACGCGTACCGGTCGGTGGCCGACGTGACCGACCCGGACTCACTGCGCCGGGTGCGTGAGTTCAAGCAGCGGATGAAGGCGGAGGCGAAGGCCGCGAAGGGCTGAGGAGTGGGCGAGCAGCGGGGCGGGGCGCTGCTGCGCACCATGTCCAGCCCCGAGCGGGCCACCTTCCTGGAGCTCTTCTTCGACCTGGTCTTCGTTTTCGCGCTGACCCGGGTCTCGCAGCGGCTGGTGGCCGACGTCGACGGCGGCGGCATGGCGGTCAACGCCGGCCGGACGCTGTTGCTCTTCCTGGTGCTCTGGCACGTCTGGGCCATCACCACCTGGGTGACCAGCCGGTACGAGCCGGAGCGGACGGCCATCCAGGCGGTGGTGGTCGGCGTCATGTTCGGCAGCCTGGTGCTCGGCGTGACGCTGCCCCGGGCGTTGGAGGAACGCGCGCCGGCGTTCGCGCTCGCGTACGTGGTGATGATGGTCGGGCGTCCGTTGGTGCTGATGGCGGCGCTGCGCGGGCATCCCCGGCGGATGGTGCCGGTGCGGCTGTTCGGTTGGGCGGTGGCGACCGCCCCGCTCTGGCTGGTCGGCGCGCTGGTGCCCGAGATGCGCCTGCCGCTGTGGGTGGCCGCGCTGGCGGTGGACTATCTGGGCGTGTTCCTGGGCTGGCCGCTGCCCCGGCTCGGCCGGTCCCGCCCCCGGACCTGGCTGGTCACCGGCGCGCACCTGGCCGAGCGGTACCAGCAGATCTTCCTCATCTCGCTCGGTGAGTCGATCCTGGTGATCGGGGTGTCCTACAGCGGCGAGGAGTTCTCCGGCCGGTCGGCTGCCGCGTTCGGGCTCGCGTTCCTGGTCACCGCGCTGCTCTGGCGGATCTACTTCCACCGGGCCGGGCACCTGCTCGGCGAGGCGCTGCGGCGGGCCGGCACACCGGGGCGGCTCGCCGAGTCGTCCGAGTGGACGCACCTGTTCATGGTGCTCGGCGTGCTCGTCTCGGCGGTCGGCTACGAGTTGGTCATCGCCCACCCGTACGACGCGGCCGATCCCCGCTGGCTGGTCTTCGTGGTGGGTGGCCCGGCGCTGTTCCTGGCCGCCCGGTCCCGCTTCGAGTACGAGATCTTCGGCCGGGTGTCCCGCTCCCGGCTGGTCGGGTTGGCGGCGTTGCTGCTGCTCGCGCCCGCGCTGACGGCCGGGCCGGCCCTGTTGGCGCTCGGCGCGGCGGCCGGCGTGCTGGCGCTGGTCGCGCTCGCCGACGCCCGGCACGCCTGGGGACGGCCGCCGGAGTCCTCCGCCTCGCCGCTCGGGCGGGAGGTCCTCGGCGAGGCCGGCCCCGAGGCGTGAGGGGCTCAGGCGGCGGTCGGCCGGGACAGCGACGCCAGCGCGCGGCGCACGTCGGCCAGCGAGACAGTGGTCGAGTCGTCCAGGTCGGCCAGCCCGGCCTCGATCCACTGCCGCATCAGCGTGGTCACGCCGATGCCGCGCGCGTCGGCGGCGGCGCGGACCCGGTCGTACGTCTCCAGCGGGAGGCGTACCGACCGGCTGACCATCGGCACGTCGGTGTCGGGGGTGGGCAGTTGGGCCGGCGACGTCTCGTCGATCAGGTCGGCGAACGCGTCGCCGCCGGCGTGGAACCGCTTGGTCGCCTCGTCACGGTGCATCGTGACCGCCTCCTCGTCGGCGTGACCTCCGCACCGCCTCGTCGTAGCGCTTGGCCTCGACGTCGCTCAGCTCGCGGGCGGAGAGGATGTCCCAGTCGTTGTCGGTGCCGTCGGCCTCGGCCAGCAGCACGGCGAGCCGCCGGCCGCGGTGGTCGGTGGCGTAGACCACCATGACGTCGTCACCGAGGTGCCGGATGACCCGGCGGTTGCTGTGCAGGGCCTCCCAGACTTCCCCGGGCGTGACGTCGTAGACCCGCAGGTTGGCCAGCGCCTCGTCGGTGAAGCTGAACCGGTTGGCCACACGGCGCAGCGTACCACGCCGGTAACACGTCGCCGGATTGTCGCCGATGGCCGGTGCGAAGTGACAGGATGGTGCGTATCCCCTCGTAGGAGGTCCAAGGTGAAGCATCAGGCCTACCAGCCGATCCTGATCACCGACGCCTCGCGCAGCCAGGACGACCAGCTCAACAGCCGGCAGAAGCGCTACGTGCTGATGATGGGCATCCGGGTCGCCTGCCTGGTCGCGGGCGCGATCCTGGTCGGCGTCCAGGCCCCGCTGCTGTGGCTGTGGCTGTCGCTGTGCGCGCTCGGCATGGTGCTGATCCCGTGGCTCGCGGTGCTGCTGGCGAACGACCGCCCGCCCAAGGAGGAGCACCGCCTGGCCAACCGGTTCCAGCCCCGCGGTCGGGACGTGACGCCGCCGATGGCGCTGTCCGCCGAGGAGCGCCCGCACAAGGTCATCGACGCCGAACCCTGACAGCCGCCACACCTCGCCCTGCCACCGGCAGCCGTGACCGCCGACCGTCGCCGCAGCGCCCCGTCGCCCGCCGCGTCGGGGTCACGCGCCGGGGCGGGCACCCACCGTGGTCACCGCCAGCGCGCCCAGATCGCCGGCCCGGGCCAGCGCCGCACCCGGCGACGCGCCGGCCAGCCAGGCGGTGAGCAGGCCGGCGGCGAACGCGTCCCCGGCCCCGGTGACGTCCACCACGGCCACCCCGGGCGCCGGTGCGGCCTCCACCCGGCCGCCGCGCTCCACCCAGACCGCCCCGGCCGCGCCCCGCTTGACCACCACCCGGTGCGCCACCGAGGTCAGCGCCCGGGCCTGCGCCGCCGGGTCCAGACCGCCGGCCAGCACCGTCGCCTCGTCCGTGTTGACCAGCAGCAGGTCGACGTCGCGTACCCAGGTCAGGAACGCCCCGCCGACGCGCCGCAACGGCGCCGCGGAGGCCGCGTCGACGCTGACGGTCAGCCCGCGCTCGCGGGCGGCGGCCAGCGCGCGCAGGCCCGCGCCGCGCGACCCGACGTCCAACAGGGTGTACGCGGACAGGTGCAGATGCCCGGCGTCGGGCGCGGCGGCCAGCGCGGCGTCAACGTGGCGCGCGGTCAGCCGCAGGTTCGCCCCCCGCTGGCTGACCATGGTGCGCTCCCCGTCGTGGGTGAGCACGATCACCGTGCCGGTCGGGTAGCCCTCGTGCCGCTCCACCGAGCAGTCCACGCCGATCCGGGTCAGCTCGGCGACCCGTTCCCGGCCGGTCTCGTCGTCGCCCACCGCGGCCACCAACGTCACGGCCGCGCCCTGCCCGGCCAGCCAGGCCGCCGTGTTGGCGGCCTGCCCGCCGCCGCTGAACCGGATGCCGGCCGCGGTGTCCGAACCGGTCGCGAGCGGTCCGGACAGCATGGCCACCACATCGGTGATCACGTCGCCGACGACGACCACGCGCGGAGCCCCGCTCATGGGGTACGCCGGGTCGCCGCGGCGACCGCGATCCGTGCCGCCAGCTCGGCGTTGCGCAGGATGATCCGGACGTTCACCGCCAGGCTGGCGCCCTCGGTGGCGGCGTGGAAGTGGGCCAGCAGGAACGGGGTCACCGCCTTGCCGGTGATCCGCTCGCGGGCCAGCGCGGCCAACCCGTCGGCGAGGGTGCGGTCGTGCAGCGCGGGATCGAGCTGCTCGTCGGCCGGCAGCGGGTTGGCCACGATCAGGCCGCCCCGGTGCACGCCCTGCGCGGCCCGGGCGGCCAGCACGTCGGCCACCCGCTGCGGCGAGTCCACCGACCAGTCCAGGTCGAAGCCGGCGTCGGTGAGATAGAAGCCGGGGAACCGGCGGGTGCGGTAGCCCACCACGCTCACCCCCAACGTCTCCAGCCGCTCCAGGGTGGCGCCGACGTCGAGGATCGACTTCACCCCGGCGCAGACCACCGCGATCGGGGTACGCGCCAGCGTGACCAGGTCGGCCGACTCGTCGAACGTCTGCGCCGCCTCCCGGTGCACCCCGCCGAGGCCGCCGGTGGCGAACACCGGAATCCCGGCCGCCGCCGCGACCGCGCTGGTGGCCGCGACCGTCGTGGCCCCGTCCGCGCCGGTGGCCGCGGCCGGGGCCAGATCGCGGACCGAGAGCTTGCTCACGCCGTCGATCGTGGCGAGCCGGGTCAGCTGGGCGTCGTCCAGCCCCACCCGCAGGTCGCCGGCGACCATGCCGACGGTGGCCGGCACCGCACCCGCGTCCCGGACCGCCTGCTCGATCTGCCGGGCCACCCGCAGGTTGTCCGGCCGCGGGAGGCCGTGCGAGACGATCGTGCTCTCCAGCGCCACGACCGGGCGGCCGTCGCGCAGGGCTTCGGCCACCTCACCACCGAGACTGATGCGAAAGTTGGTCACTTCCGTTACGTTACGGGCCGCCCGCCCGGAGGGCTGTGGTGGACCCGACCCGGCCGGCCTGCGAAACTGGAAAGCCGGAGGTGAGACGTGAGCACTGAGATTCTCGAACGCCCGGAGCAGAAGGACGCCGACACCGGCCCCGAGATGTTCCACTACGTACGCAAGGACAAGATCGCCGAGAGCGCGGTCATGGGCACGTACGTCATCGCGTTGTGCGGGGAGACCTTCCCGGTGACCAAGGCCGCCAAGCCCGGTTCCCCGGTCTGCCCCAAGTGCAAGGAGATCTACGAGTCCTGGGGCGAGTGATCGCGGGCGGCTCCGCCGCCCGCGCACGTAACCTGCGGCGGTGACCACCTCCACCGCCCTGCTCCTCGCCGACCTGACCGGCGTGGCGGTCTTCGCCGCCTCCGGCGCCTCCGCGGCGGTCGCCAAACGGCTCGACCTGTTCGGGGTGGTCCTCGTCGGCGTGGTCGCCGCACTCGGTGGCGGCATCCTCCGCGACCTGGTCATCGACGAGGTGCCCCCGCTGGCGTTCGCCGACTGGCGGTACGCGGTCACCGCCGCCGTCACCGCCGCCGCGGTCTTCCGGCTGCACCCCCAGCTCGCCCGGCTGCGCACCACGGTGTTGGTGCTCGACGCGGCCGGGCTGGCGCTGTTCACCGTGACCGGCACGCTCAAGGCGCTCGACGCCCACGTGCCGGCGGTCGGCGCCTGCATGATCGGCATGCTCACCGCGATCGGCGGCGGACTCGGCCGGGACCTGCTCACCGGCGAGATCCCGGTGGTGCTGCGCCGGGAGATCTACGCCGTGGCCGCGCTCGCCGGCTCCGTCATGGTCACGTTGCTGTCGGCGTACGGGCGGGCCACCACCGTGCCGCTGACCGGCGCCGCGCTCTTCGTCTTCGGGCTGCGTCTGATCTCGCTGCGTCGGCGCTGGTCGGCCCCGGTTCCGACGATGCGTCCGCCCCGCAGCGGCACCCGGGGAACGCTGCCCTGAGCCGTTCCGCACCGGGGTGGGCGGATGTGACCAGCGTGGCGTCGGGTGGGGCGGAACGCCCCCGCTGGTTATGCTGAGTCGGCCTTCGCGGCACGGATGCGCGAGGGCGTTTTCATGGGGAGAGGAGCACGCGTGCCACCGCGGTTGCCGGCGCTCGACACGTTCCCGCCCCTGCGTTCCTGGCAACGCAAGGCGATGGTGGAATACCTGCGTCGCCGGGCCGAGGACTTCACGGCGGTCGCCACACCCGGCGCCGGAAAGACCACGTTCGCCCTGCGGATCGCCGCCGAGCTGCTCGCCGACGGCACGGTCGAGGCGGTCACCGTGGTCGCGCCGACGGAGCACCTGAAGACCCAGTGGGCGCAGGCCGCGGCCCGGGTCGGCATCCAGCTCGACGCCGCGTTCCGCAACGCCGACCTGCACTCCGCCGCCGACTTCCACGGCGCGGTGGTCACCTACGCCCAGGTCGGCGTGGCGCCCCAGGTGCACCGGCGGCGCACCATGACCCGGCGGACGCTTGTCATCCTCGACGAGATCCACCACGCCGGCGACGCCCGGACCTGGGGCGACGGCGTGAAGGCGGCCTTCGAGCCCGCGGTACGCCGGCTGATGCTCACCGGCACGCCGTTCCGCTCCGACGACAACCCGATCCCGTTCGTCAGCTATGAGCGGGGCTCCGACGGCCTGCTGCGCTCCCGCGCCGACTCCGTCTACGGCTACGCCGACGCGCTGCGTGACGGCGTGGTCCGGCCGGTGCTGTTCCTGGCCTACTCCGGGGAGACCCGGTGGCGCACCAACGCCGGCGACGAGTTGGCCGCCCGGCTGGGCGAGCCGATGACGCAGGACCTGATCGCGCAGGCGTGGCGGACCGCGCTGGACCCGGCCGGTGACTGGATGCCGCAGGTGCTGCGCGCCGCCGACGCCCGGCTGACCGTGCTGCGGGCCAACGGCATGCCCGACGCGGGCGGCCTGGTCATCGCCAGCGACCAGCAGGTGGCCCGCGCGTACGCGAAGCTGCTGGAGCAGGTGACCGGCGAGAAGGCGGCCGTGGTGCTCTCCGACGACCAGGGGGCGTCCGCGCGGATCGCGACGTTCGCGGCGTCCGAGCGGCGCTGGCTGGTCGCGGTGCGGATGGTGTCCGAGGGCGTGGACATCCCCCGGCTGGCCGTCGGGGTCTACGCGACGAGCGCGAGCACCGCGCTCTACTTCGCGCAGGCGATCGGCCGGTTCGTCCGCGCCCGCCGCCCGGGCGAGACCGCCTCGGTGTTCCTGCCCAGCGTGCCGCACCTGCTCGGGCTGGCCAGCGAGATGGAGATCGAGCGGGATCACGTGCTCGGCAAGCCCAAGGACCGCGAGGGCTTCGACGACGACCTGCTGGAGCGCGCGCAACGCGACGACGGCGCCAGCGGCGAGCTGGAGAAGCGGTTCGCCGCGCTCTCCGCCACCGCCGAGCTGGATCAGGTGATCTTCGACGGCGCGTCGTTCGGCACCGCCGCCCAGGCCGGCACGCCGGAGGAGGAGGAATACCTCGGGCTGCCCGGTCTGCTCACCGCCGACCAGGTCTCCCTGCTGCTGACCAAGCGGCAGGCCGATCAGCTCGCCGCGCAGAAGCGCCGGGCCGCCCAGCGGGCCGCTGAGCCGGCCGCTGCCGCCACGGTGGCGGCACCCCCACCGCTGAGCGCGGCCCAGCGTCGGGTGGCGCTACGGCGCCAGCTGAACGCCCTGGTGGCCGCCCGGCATCACCGCACCGGTCAGCCGCACGGCAAGATCCACGCCGAGCTGCGCCGGATCTGCGGCGGCCCGCCCAGCGCCCAGGCGACGATCGAGCAGTTGGAAGAGCGCATCGCCACCGTGCAGACCCTGTAAGGAAGGGCCCCTTCTTAACGCCTCCGGTAGAGGCGGGGGCCCCGCTTAACATCGCCGGTGCGACAGGTACGAAAAACCGACCGGAGGCGCCCGTCTGGGCGTCTCCGGTCGGTTATGTCGCGTCGCGGATTGTTTGTCGGGCTCAGTTCGCCATCAGATCGGTGCCCCGCCAGCTGAACTCCGGGTCCGTCGCGTAGCGCACGGTGATCTTCACGAGATCCTCCGCGTACTTGTTCGCGTGGTGCCCACAGAACACCAGCTCACTCCCACCCGACAGGGTGATCCGGAGCTTTCCGGCAGCATTACAGCGGTCGCACCGTTCATCGGCGGCCGGGGGGCTCACCGTCTCGGGCGGCGGCGTGAGGGTCGGGGTCATCGCCTTCCTCCTCTGGTCGTCACCGATGAACACACTCGTCGGTCGTTGCTCACCTATCGTGCAACACCCATCTCGGGCCCTGCCTTCCCTGTGTGCCCGCGGGGGACCGAGGTCACACCTGGCGTGGAAGACAGTGTGCCGTGCACCAAGGGTGCCACGTCAACGATCACAAACGTGCAACCGACCGATCACCGATCTGTGTTCTACGGCTGGTGATCAAACCGACACGACTGGTTGACGTGCCCGGGTCAGTCCAGGTAGTCGCGGAGCACCTGGGAGCGCGAGGGGTGCCGCAACTTGGACATGGTCTTGGACTCGATCTGTCGGATGCGCTCCCGGGTCACGCCGTAAACCTGGCCGATCTCGTCCAGGGTGCGCGGCTGGCCGTCGGTGAGACCGAAGCGCAGGCGCACCACCCCCGCCTCACGCTCGGACAACGTCTGAAGAACCTGCTGGAGCTGGTCCTGGAGCAGCGAGAACGACACCGCGTCGACCGCCACGACGGCCTCGGAGTCCTCGATGAAGTCGCCGAGCTGACTGTCGCCCTCGTCGCCGATGGTCTGGTCGAGTGAGATGGGCTCCCGAGCGTACTGCTGGATCTCCAGCACCTTCTCGGGTGTGATGTCCATCTCCTTCGCCAGCTCCTCCGGAGTGGGCTCCCGGCCCAGATCCTGGAGCAGCTCGCGCTGGATCCGGCCGAGCTTGTTGATCACCTCGACCATGTGCACCGGGATGCGGATGGTGCGGGCCTGGTCGGCCATGGCGCGGGTGATGGCCTGGCGGATCCACCAGGTGGCGTACGTGGAGAACTTGTAGCCCTTGGTGTAGTCGAACTTCTCGACCGCGCGGATCAGGCCGAGGTTGCCCTCCTGGATCAGGTCGAGGAAGGCCATGCCCCGCCCGGTGTAGCGCTTGGCCAGCGAGACCACCAGCCGCAGGTTCGCCTCCAGCAGGTGGTTCTTGGCCCGCTCGCCGTCCCGGGAGATCCACAGCAGGTCGCGCTGCATGTCGCGGACCAGCTTCTCCTCGCCCTCGTCGGCGGCGCGCAGCCGCTCGGCGGCGTAGAGGCCGGCCTCGATCCGCTTGGCCAGCTCGACCTCCTGCTCGGCGTTGAGCAGCGGGACCTTGCCGATCTGCTTGAGGTAGGCCCGCACCGAGTCGGCGGACGCGGTCAGCTCGGCGTCCCGGCGCGCCTGCTTGAGCGCCTCGGACTCCTCGTCGTCCCACTCGAAGTCGCCGTCGGTGGCGGAGCTCGCCGCGTCGGCGGCGGCGGCCTGGGCCAGCTCGGCCGGTTCCTCGACCACCACGTCCTCGATCTCGGCGGCCAGCTCCTCCGGGTCGACCTCACCCTCGGCGCCGGCCTTCGCCGGCTTGGCGGCGGCCGTCTTGGCGGCCACGGTGGCCTTGGTGGCCCGAGTCGCCTTGGTGGCCTTCGCCGGGGCGGCGGCCTTGGCGGCCACCTCGGCGGTGGTGCCGGCGGCCTTGCGGGCCGTCGCCTTCCGCGGGGCCGGGGCGGGTGACTCCTCGGCGGCGGGCGCCTGCTTCGGGGCGGGCGCGGCGGCCTTCTTGGTGGTCTTGGCAGTGGTGGCTCGGGAGGCCGGGGTGGCGGACCGGGCCGCGGCGACCCGGCGGCGGGTGCTCGCGGAGCCGTCCACCACCACCGTCACGCCCGCCTCGGAGAGCGCGCGGAGGATCTTCTTGGCCTGGGCCGGGGTCACCTCAGCGGACTCGACGGTGCGCGCGAGCTGGGCCGACGTGAGCTGACCGCCGGCGCTCTGCGCGTGGGCGATCAGGGTGTCGGTGAGCGAGCGAACGTCGGCGCCGGTCTGGCGGGGTTCTGTCACGAATGACCTTCCGGAGGCGAAGAGCGAGCACGGCCGGGTCGTCCGGCGCAGCACGAACGGCCGTGCCGGGCGAGTCTTTGAGGAACCCCCGTGTCCCGGTCCGTCCGGTCGCTGGCGGTCCGTGGCGCGTGGGCAGGGTGAATTGTAACGCCGTCTGCCGCGATCATCCTGCGCCGCACGGCGTAACCGCGGCCGGGGACCGCGGATTCGGCGCAGATGTGGACTTTGTAAGGATGATACCCACGCGCGAACCGGGCGGTCCCGTTCGTGCCGGAAGGGGACGAACATGACCACCTCGGCACCCTCGCCGCGGGAACTGCTCACCATCGCCGTCGAGGTGGCGCGGGACGCCGCCGCCACCGCCCTCCGGATGCGGGCCGAGGGCGTGTCGGTGGCCGCGACCAAGAGCACGGTGACCGACGTGGTCACCGCCGCCGACCGGGCGGTGGAGCGGCAGGTGCTGGCCGCGCTGCGGGACCGGCGGCCCGGTGACGCGGTGCTGGGGGAGGAGTACGGCGCCGGGGAGACCGGCCCGGTCGCGGCGGACGGGGTGCGCTGGGTCGTCGACCCGATCGACGGCACCGTCAACTACCTCTACGGGCTGCCGTACTGCGCGGTCTCGCTCGCCGCCGAGGTGGCCGGCGAGGTCGTCGCCGGGGTGGTGCGCAACGTGTTCACCGGCGAGGAGTGGACCGCGACCGCGGGGGGCGGGGCCTGGCGCGACGGCCGGCGGCTGCGCGGCTCGACCGAGACCGACCTCGGGCAGGCACTGGTCGCCACCGGTTTCGGCTACGACGCCGGCCGCCGGTCCCACCAGGCCCGGGTGGTCACCGAGCTGATCCCGCACGTACGCGACATCCGCCGGATGGGCGCGGCCGCGCTCGACCTCTGCCTGGCCGCCGAGGGGCGGGTGGACGCCTACTTCGAGAAGGGGCTGGCCGCCTGGGACCTCGCCGCCGGCGGGCTGGTGGCCCGGGAGGCCGGGCTGCTGGTGACCGGGGTGGCCGGCCGGCCGGCCGGGCCGGATCTGGTGCTCGCCGCGCCACCGGCGCTGCACGGGCCGCTGCACACCCGCCTCACCGATCTGGACGCCTCCGGCGGGCCCTGACCCGCAGCCGCGCACGGCGGGGGTGGCGGGCCGCGGCGGCACCCGGACACGCGGCAGGGCGGCCACCCGGATCCCGGGCGACCGCCCTGTGCCGTCATCGGGCCGCCGGTCCGGCCCGCCGGTCACTTCTCGATCGGCATCGGGCAGGTCTGGGCCGGCGCCTCGGGCGCGCCCAGGTCGCCCAGCGACTGGTTGACCTCGGTGGTGGTGGCCAACTGCTGATAGGCGTTGCCGAGGACCACGTCGACCGTGTCGTCCTTGCGGGTGGGCTGGAACACCTGCTCGGCGTCGTTCAGGAAATAGGCCCGCAGCAGGTGGGCGGAGCCCACGCCCTTCGGCCCGAAGCGCAGCACCGCCACGCCGTCGACCGCCTTCGACTCGTTGCCCACCTTCTTGACCTGGAACTTCCGGTTGCGGAAGTCGTCCGCGACGCTCCCGGCCCGGCCGGCCTCGTCGGTGGCGTTGTAGACGTTGATCTTCACGTCCTTCTGCTCGCGTAGCCGCAGGTCGACCAGCGGCCAGCCGTCCGGACAGCCGGCCGCGGTGCCGGCCTTGCTCTGGCTGTCACGGACCACGGCCACGACCACGAAGACCAGGGCGATGACCGCCAGCAGTCCGACGACAACGAGTGCCCGCACTCGCGCAAAACTCATCCTGGGCGCTCCCCGGACAGTGATTGGGTGGCGGCGGCCGCCGCGGTCGGGCCGCGTCTGTCGACCGTCGGAGTACGCCGCTGAGGTTAACCCTTGTCCGGCTCCCGCGTGGAAACAGTCCGACATGCCGGCGCGCCACTGAGGGAACGGGTAGGACTACCCCTATCTTCGTGTCGCCTGAGTCACATTGGGAACAACTTCGGGCGCCGGGGCGTACATCTCTCCCGCGAGGGCGGTATACATGCCTCGCCCACAGGGGGGGTAAGGTTCCGCGCTCGCCGGGGGGTTCCGCTCCGGCGAAACCGGCCCAACGGTCGTCGGGTCGGGTGCCCGACACAGATGGTGGCCGGCCAGGGGAACCGAAACGGCGTCGTCCGGCGTTACAACCGGCAGCGACCATATCGATATTGGAGAGTGAAACCGATGGCCACCGACTACGACGCCCCGCGTCGCGACGAGGTCGACCTCGGCGAGGACAGCCTCGAGGAGCTCAAGGCCCGGCGGGTCGACTCACAGTCGGGCGCCGTGGACGTGGACGAGGCCGAAGTGGCCGAGAGCTTCGAGCTGCCCGGCGCCGATCTGGCCGACGAGGAGCTCACGGTCAAGGTGCTCCCGATGCAGCAGGACGAGTTCCGGTGCGCCCGCTGCTTCCTGGTCCACCACCGCAGCCAGCTGGCGGTCGAGCGCAACGGCGACCTGATCTGCCGAGAGTGCGTCTGATCCTTCAGCCGGGACACCGGCGGCGGCCTCCTCGACGAGGCCGCCGCTGTTCGAGCCGCCGTGCGCCGGCGGCGGGAAGCTGCTTGACTCGTACGGGCGGCTGACACGCCGCGCGGAGCAGGAGGGCGGACGGGTGAGCGAGCGCAGCGAGCGGGCCGGCGAGACCGGTCGGGCACCGGTCCCGGTAACGGGACGGACGCCGTCCACCCCGGACCCGGCCATCGACCCGAGCCGCGCCGACGCGGCCATCGACCCGAGCCGCGCCGACGCGGCCAACGACCCGAGCGACGCCGACGCTCCCCCGGCCCGGTCCGGCGGCGACGGGACCGGCGACGCCGGCGCGGAGCTGGGCGCCACGGTGGCCGCGCTGACCGCCGACGACATCGCGCCCGCCCGCCGCCGGCAACTACTGGTCCGGCTGGTCGGCCAGGCCCGGGCCCGCGGCGTCAGTGACCTGTTCAAGCCTCGGGCGGCGCTGCGCTGGATGACCGACACCGTCGCCGAGGTCGCACCGCACGTGCCGATCCGTGATCTGGCCACGCTACGCCGGCACTTCCCCGGCCTGGACGACGACGCGCTCGCCGACCGGCTGGTCCGCAACGCGTCCCGCGCCACCGTTGGCGTGGGCGCGGCCGGCGGCGGCGTTGCCGCGGTCGAGTGGGCGGTCACGCCGACCCTGCTCTCCGCCCCCGTCCTGCTGGCCGCCGAGACGGTCGCCGTGGTGGCGATCGAACTGAAGCTGATCGGGGAGCTGCACGAGCTGCACCGGATGCCGCTGCCCACCGGGGGCACCGCGCGTGCGGTGGCGCTGGTGCAGTCCTGGGCCGGTCAGCGGGGGATCAACCCGATGATGCCCGGTGTCGGGGTGAGCGCCGTGCTGGGCACCGCCGCCCGCCGGGAACTGCGGGACAGCCTGCTGCGCCGCTTCGGCCGCAACCTCACCACGCTCGGGCCGTTCCTGACCGGCGCGGCCGTCGCCGGCTACCTCAACCGGCGGGCCACCCGAACGCTGGGCGAGCAGCTTCGCAAGGACCTCCGGCACACCGCCCGGGGCCTCCCCGGCAAGCCGACCTGAGGTGGGCGCCGGCAGCCTGGGATCCGTGCCGGCCTGGGATCCGTGCCGGCCCGAGATCCGTGCCGGCCGCCAGCTCGGCGAGGTGGCGGTATCCGTCGGCATCGAACCCGCCACCTCGGCGTGATGGCGGGCACCGTGGGCGGTGGCCGTTGGGCCGTTGGGCGGGTCAGGCGGTGTCGCGGGCGGCCAGGAGCGCGGCTGCCAACTCCACCGGGCGTCGGGTGCTGACCACCCAGAACGGGGTCGGGTCCGCCGGGTCGTCCAGCACCACCTGGACGGCGCCGCCGATCCACGGGCGCTGCACCACGAAGGCCAACGGGTCGGCGCCGACCCCGAGCACCTCGCGTCGGCCGGCCGCGTCCAGCGGCACCGCGTCCGCGACGTGACGCACCGGCAGGCGGGCGTCGTCGACCAGCAGCTCGCCGTCGCGTACGGCCAGGCGGATCCGGCCCAGCCACACCAGGGCGGCGACCGTGGCGGGGATCAGCAGCAGGAACGGCAACCAGGCCCGGAACCCGGTCGCGCCCAGCCACAGTTCGGCGGCGAGCAGCCCGGCCACGGCCAGCCCCGCGGGCCAGGCCCACCAGGGCAGCCCCAGACGCTCCGCGTAGGGCGCGGGGACGGCCGTCGGGGCGGCCGGGGATGACGACTGACGCACACTGCGAGGGTACGGCGCGCGACCGGTCGGCCAACCGGCAGGATGGCAGGGTCACCCCGCAAGGACCGGACGGAAGAGGATGACCGTGACAGATGTCGTGCCCGTGCCCGTACGGCAGCTCGACCCGGAGCTGCCGCTGCCGGCGTACGCCCATCCCGGCGACGCCGGCGCGGACCTGGTGGCCGCCGCGGACGTGGAGCTGCCGCCCGGCGGGCGGGCCCTGGTGCCCACCGGCGTCGCGGTGGCCCTCCCGGCGGGGTACGTCGGGCTGGTCCACCCCCGGTCGGGGCTTGCCGCCAGGCTCGGCGTGACGGTGCTGAACGCGCCCGGTACGGTCGACGCCGGCTACCGGGGTGAGATCCTGGTCAACCTGATCAACCATGATCGGGACACGCCGGCGACGATCAGCCGGGGCGACCGGATCGCGCAGCTCGTCGTCCAGCGGGTGGCCCAGGCCGAGTTCCGGCCGGTGGCCGAGCTGCCCGCCTCGCGGCGCGGCGCCGCCGGCCACGGGTCCTCCGGCGGTCACGCCGGGCTGGTTCCGGCTCCGGCCGGCGGGCAGAACGAAGAGGTGGCAGGGTGAGTGCGAACAGCGGAGGGTGGACGCAGTGATCTTCTCCCGGAAGCGGGCCGACGAGGCGCGTGACAACGGCGCCGGCGCCGCCGAGCAGACCTCGGCGGCGCCGGCCCGCGGCCCGTACGACGTCAGCGAGGCGCCCGACGAGCCCCGGCTCGACCTGGGCAGCCTCCAGATCCCGGCGGTGCCGGACGTGGAGGTGCGGGTGCAGGCCGACCCGCAGGGCGTGATCCAGCAGGTGGTGCTGGTGCACGGGCAGAACGCGCTCCAGCTCGGGGTGTTCGCCGCGCCCCGCTCGGACGGCATCTGGGACGAGGTGCGGGCGGAGATCCGCACGTCGCTGGCGAACGACGGCGCCACCGCCGAGGAGGTCGACGGCGAGCGCGGCCCGGAGTTGCGGGCCCGGGTGCGTACCCCGGACGGCGTGACCGACCTGCGCTTCGTCGGCATCGACGGGCCGCGCTGGATGGTGCGCGGTGTCTTCCAGGGCCTGGCGGCCACCGACCCGGCCGCCGCCGGCCCGCTCTCGGCCTGCCTGGACGGCCTGGTGGTGGACCGTGGCCAGGAGGCCAAGCCGGTCCGGGAGCCGCTGCCGCTGCGGCTGCCCCGCGAGGTCGCCGAGCAGCAGGCCGCCGGTCCGCAGGAGATCTGAGCGACAGCGCCGGGCCCGGTCCCGTCGGTATGTGAACCGACGGGACCGGGCCCGCGGCGTGTCCGCCCCCGGCGCCGCCGGTCCGGGCGCGGGCCGGCGGGTCGGGCCCGTGCCGGTGGCCCGGCGCTCCCGCCTCCGGGGCCGATCGGCGTACGCTGGCCTGACGGTTCCGCCCCCCGCGGAGCCCCACCGGTGGAGAGGGTGACGCGGAGGTCATGACGACCGACCAGGGCCGGGTGTCGCTGCGGCGACTCCTGCGACGGCTCACCGCGAGCGAGGCCGAGATCGAGGCGCAGGAGCTGCGCCGGGAGAGCGCGGAGTCCGGTGGCACCCCGACCCACCAGTGCAACCGGGGTCAGGTGGTCTCGGTGGCCGGGCGGCTGCGCACGGTGGTCTACACGCCGCGCACCAACCTGCCCACGCTGGAGGCCGACCTCTACGACGGCAACGACGTGGTCACCCTGGTCTGGTTGGGCCGCCGGCACATCGCCGGGATCGAGCCGGGCCGGCACCTCACCGCACACGGCCGGGTGGCGGTGCGCGACGACCGCAAAGTGATCTACAACCCGTACTACGAGCTGGAGCCGCCGAAGTGACGACCGGACAGCAGCACACCCCGTCGGGGCTCGACCCGCAGGACGAGGAGCGGCTGCCCAGCATCGCCGAGCAGATGGCCGACCAGCTCGGCGGGTGGCGGGGCCTGGTCGAGTCGAGCATCCCGGTGGTGGTCTTCGTGATCGCCAACATGGTCGGCGAGCTGCGCCCCGCGCTGATCGCCGCCATCGCGGTGACGCTGCTGATCGCCGCGGTGCGGCTGGTCCAGCGCCGGCCGGTGCGGCACGCCGTCAACGGGTTGATCGGCATCGCCATCGGCGCGGGCATCGCCCTGAAGACCGGTAACGCCCGCGACTTCTACCTGCCGGGCATCATCCAGGGCATCGGCTTGGGGCTGGCGCTGCTGCTCTCGGCCGCGATCCGGCAGCCGCTGGTCGGCTGGCTCTGGTCGGTGCTGGTCGCCAAGGGCCGCTCCGAGTGGCGCGACGACCCGAAGCTGGTGCGCACGTTCACCCAGCTCACCGTGCTCTGGGGCGTGGTGTGGCTGGCCAAGGTCGGCGTGCAGGCCGGGCTCTACCTGGCCCACCAGGACACCGCGCTCGGCGTCGCCCGGCTGGCCCTGGGCTACCCGCCGTACGCGCTGCTGCTGCTGATCACGGTCTGGGTGGTGCGCCGGGTCACCCGGGAGGGTGCCGCCGCCACCCCGCTGCCCGGGGCCTGAGCCCCGCCGGCCGTCAGGTGCGCCCGCGCTGCCGTTCCGTGCTCTCCGGGCCGAGGATCACCGCGCGCACCTCGTCCTCCACCTCGGCGGTGCACACGAAGACCAGCTCGTCGCCGGCCTCGATCGGGTCGTCCGGGGTGGGCACCAGCACCCGCTTGCCGCGCAGGATCGCCACCAGCGCCGCGTCCCGGGGGATCGGCACCGCGTGGATCGGCTGCCCGACATAGGGCGCGGTCGGGGGCAGGGTGATCTCGACCAGGTTGGCCTCGCCCTGGCGGAACGTCATCAGCCGGACCAGGTCGCCGACGGTGACCGCCTCCTCGACCAGGGCCGCCATCACGCGCGGCTTGCTGACCGCGACGTCGACGCCCCACTGCTCGGTGAACAGCCACTCGTTCTCCGCCCGGTTGACCCGGGCGACCACCCGGGGCACCGCGAACTCGGTCTTGGCCAGCAGCGAGACCACCAGGTTGACCTTGTCGTCGCCGGTGGCCGCCACCACCACGTCGCAGCCGGCCACGTTCGCCTCCTCCAGGCTGGCCAGCTCGCAGGCGTCGGCCAGCACCCAGTCGGCGGTCGGCACCCGGTCGGGACGCAGCATCTTGGGCTGACGCTCGATCAGCATCACCTGGTGGCCGTTGTCGATCAGCTCCTGGGCGATCGAGCGGCCCACGTTGCCGGCGCCGGCGATGGCGATCCGCATGGCTACTGCCCCCCTTCCGGCGGTGCCGCCGCCACCGAGGTGACCGAGGCGGCGATGTCGTCGGTCACCAGCATGAAGACCTGGTCGCCCTCCTGCACCACGGTGGAGACGGTGGGCAGGGTGCCGATGCCGAACCGGGTCAGGTAGGCCACCCGCGCACCGGCGGACTCCTCGAGCTGGCGCAGCGGCCGGCCGATCCAGTCCTTGTGCACCGGCACCTCGACGATCGACACGGTGCTGGTCAGGTCGCGGAAGATCTCCACGTTCCCCTCGGGGACCAGGTGGCGCAGCATCCGGTCGGCGGTCCACCGGACCGTGGCCACGGTCGGGATGCCGAGGCGTTCGTAGACCTGGGCCCGGCGCTGGTCGTAGATCCGGGCGGCGACCCGGGACACGCCGAACGTCTCCCGCGCCAGCCGGGCCGAGATGATGTTGGAGTTGTCGCCGCTGGAGACCGCGGCGAACGCGTCGGCCCGCTCGATGCCGGCCTCGCGCAGCACCTCGCCGTCGAAGCCCGCGCCGGTGACCGTGATGCCCGCGAAGTCGGGCCCGAGACGGCGGAACGCGTCCGCGTCCTGGTCGATCACCGCCACCGAGTGCCCCCGGGACTCCAGGCTGTGCGCCAGGGTCGACCCGACCCGGCCGCAGCCCATGATCACGACATGCACGGTGTCCGCTCCTCCCACGGTGCCGCCCGCCGACCCGTCCTCTGCGAGCCTGCCACGTCCCCGCTCCCGACGGGGCACCGACCGTACCGTGCGGGCGCGCGGGACAGTGATCAGCCACCGCAGCGTCCCGCACCGGGTGGCCGTACGCTTGTCGGTTGTGGCCAGCCCCACCTCGCTGCTGAAGCGACTCCTCCTCGGTCGACCGTTCCGGTCCGACCGCCTCCAGCACACCCTGCTGCCGAAACGCATCGCCCTGCCGGTCTTCGCCTCCGACGCGCTCTCCAGCGTGGCGTACGCGCCGGACGAGATCCTGCTGACGCTCTCCATCGCGGGCGCCTCGGCGTTCTTCTTCTCGCCGTGGATCGCCCTGGCCGTCGTCGTGGTGATGCTCACCGTGGTGGCCAGCTACCGGCAGAACGTGCACGCCTACCCCTCCGGCGGCGGCGACTACGAGGTGGCCACCGTCAACCTCGGGCCCCGGGCCGGGCTCGCGGTGGCCAGCGCGCTGCTCGTCGACTACGTGCTCACGGTCGCCGTGTCGGTCTCCTCCGGGGTGGCCAACCTCGGCTCGGTGGTGCCGTTCGTGGCCACCCACAAGGTGCTCATCGCGGTCAGCGCGGTGGTGCTGCTCACCGCGATGAACCTGCGCGGCCTGCGCGAGTCGGGCACCGCGTTCGCCATCCCCACCTACGGCTTCGTCATCGTCATCGGCGGCATGCTGCTCACCGGGGTGGTGCGGATCTTCGTGCTCGGCCACGACCTGCGCGCGCCCAGCGCCGGCCTGGAGATCCACGCCGAGCATAGCGTGACCGGGTTCGCGCTGATCTTCCTGCTGTTGCGTACGTTCTCCTCCGGCTGCGCCGCGCTCACCGGCGTCGAGGCGATCTCCAACGGCGTACCGGCCTTCAAGTCGCCCAAGTCGAAGAACGCGGCGACCACGCTGCTGCTGCTCGGCACCATCGCGGTCGCCATGCTGGTCGGCATCATCCTGCTGGCCCGCCGCACCGGCCTGCAGTTCGTCGAGGACCCGAGGACGCAGATCGTCGGCGGCCCGGCCGGGTACGTGCAGAAGACGGTCACCGCGCAGCTCGGCGAGACCGTGTTCGGCGGCGGGTCGGTGCTGCTCTACGTGGTCGCCGGGATGACCGCGCTGATCCTGTTCCTGGCCGCGAACACCGCGTTCAACGGCTTCCCGGTGCTCGGCTCGATCCTGGCGCAGGACCGCTACCTGCCGCGCCAGCTGCACACCCGCGGCGACCGGCTGGCGTTCTCCAACGGCATCGTCTTCCTCGCCGTCTCCGCGGTGGTGCTGATCGTCGGCTTCCAGGCCGAGGTGACCCGGCTGATCCAGCTCTACATCGTCGGCGTCTTCGTCTCGTTCACGCTCTCCCAGGCCGGCATGATCCGGCACTGGAACCGCCACCTACGCACCGAGCGGGACCCCCAGGCCCGGCGCCGGATGGTCCGCTCCCGAGGGATCAACACGTTCGGCATGGCGATGACCGGCGTCGTGCTGATCATCGTGCTGGTCACCAAGTTCCTGCTCGGCGCCTGGATCGCGATCGTCGCCATGGCGGTGATGTACGTGGTCATGCTCGGCATCCGCCGGCACTACGACCGGGTCGCCGCCGAGCTGGAGCCGACCGAGCAGCGGGCCGTGCTGCCCGCCCGCAACCACGCCATCGTGCTGGTCAGCAAGCTGCACCAGCCCACCCTGCGGGCGGTCGCGTACGCCCGGGCCACCCGGCCGGACACGCTCACCGCGGTGACCGTCAACGTGGACGAGCAGGACACCCGGGACCTGCAGGCCGACTGGGAGCGGCGCGAGCTGCCGGTGCCGCTGACCGTGATCGACTCCCCGTACCGGGAGATCACCCGGCCGATCCTCAACTTCGTCGCGTCGGTCCGCCGCGAGTCACCCCGCGACGTGGTCACCGTCTTCATCCCGGAGTACGTGGTGGGCCGCTGGTGGGAGAACCTGCTGCACAACCAGAGCGCCTTGCGGCTCAAGGGCCGGCTGCTGTTCGAGCCGGGCGTGATGGTGACCAGCGTGCCCTGGCAGCTCGCGTCCACCGCCAGCAAGAACCTGGACCGCCTCGACGCCACGCTGACCCGCGGTCCGGCCCGCGGCCCCCGGGTCGCGCCGCAGAGCACCCTGCCGCCGCCGGTCGGCGCCACGGCTCCCGAGCAAGAGGGCGGGTCATGAGCGGGGTGCGTCCCGGATTGGAGGAGGCGGAGCGGGTCGAGTTGACCGTCGACGCGGTCGCCCCGGGCGGGCACTGCGTGGCCCGGGTCGGCGGGCAGGTGGTCTTCGTCCGGCACGCGTTGCCCGGCGAGCGGGTGGTGGCGGAGGTGACCGAGCTGCACCGGGGCTTCGCCCGCGCCGACGCGGTGGAGATCCTCGACGCCGCGCCGGACCGGGTCACCGCGCCCTGCCCGTACGCCCGGCCGGGCGCGTGCGGTGGTTGCGACCTCCAGCACGTGGCGCCGGCCGCCCAGCTCGACTGGAAGGCCGCGGTGGTGCGCGAGCAGCTCACCCGCCTCGGCGGGTTCACCGAGGAACGGGTGGACGCGCTCGGGGTCCGGGTCGAGGCGCTGCCCGGCGGGCCGCTGGGCTGGCGCTCCCGGGTCCGCTACGCGGTCGACGCCGCCGGCCGGGCCGGGCTGCTCAAGCACCGCTCGCACGAGGTGGTGCCGATCGACCGCTGCCTGATCGCCCACCCGGCGATCCAGGAGCTGCCGGTGCTCCCCACCACCGGGGCCCGCTGGCCGGACGCCGACGCGGTGGAGACGGTGGCCAGCACCGGCGGGGACGTCGCCGTCGTCGCGTACGCCGAGGGGGTCGCCACCGGCGTGCGCGGGCCGGAGCGGGTCCGGGAGACGGCGGCCGGGCGGTCCTTCACGCTGCCCGCGTCCGGGTTCTGGCAGGTGCACCCGGCGGCGGCCGACGCCCTGGTCGGCGCCGTGCTCGACCTGCTCGACCCGCGTCCGGGCGAGACCGCCTGGGACTTGTACGGCGGGGCCGGGCTGTTCGCCGCCGCGCTCGCCGGCCGGGTCGACGGGGCCCGGGTGACGGTGGTCGAGTCGGCCCCCGACGGGGTGGCCGCGGCCCGGACGAACCTGGCCGACCTGTCCGCCGTCGAGGTGGTCGCGGCCCGGGTGGAGACCGCGTTGGCCCGGCGTCGGATCACCGGCCCGGTCGACCTGGTGGTGCTCGATCCGCCGCGTTCCGGTGCGGGTGCGGCGGTGGTGCGCGGCGTGGTCGCCGCCGGTCCGCGCGCGGTGGCGTACGTGGCCTGCGACCCGGCCGCGTTCGCCCGGGACGTGCGCACGTTCGCCGAGTCGGGTTGGCGGCTGACCGCGCTGCGCGGGTTCGACCTGTTCCCGATGACCCAGCACGTCGAGCTGGTCGGCCTCTTCCTGCCCCCGGCGGGGTGAGAAGGGGCCCTTTCTCTACCGGATCCGTTAAAAGGGGGCCCTTCCTTGCGCATCGTCGGGTTGATGTCGGGGACGTCGTACGACGGGGTGGACGTGGCGGCCGGCGAGTTCACCCTCGACGGGGACACGCTGCGGCTGCGTCCGCTCGGGCACCGCGAGCTGGCCTACCCGGACGACCTGCGGGCGCAGATCGGCGCGCTGCTGCCGCCGGCGGCCACCACGATCGAGGCGGTCTGCCGGCTGGACAACCGGCTCGGTGAGGTGTTCGCCGAGGCGGCGGCCGTCGGCGTCGAGCTGGCCGGGGGGACGGCCGACGCGGTCGTGTCGCACGGGCAGACCGTCTTCCACTGGGTCGACGGTGGCCGGGTGCGCGGCACGCTCCAGCTCGGCGCGCCGGCCCGGGTGGCCGCGCGGGTCGGCGTACCGGTGCTGCACGACCTGCGCTCGGCGGACGTGGCGGCCGGCGGGCAGGGCGCGCCGCTGGTCCCGGCGTTCGACGCGCTGCTGCTCGACGCCGCCGCGCACCCCCGCGCGGCGCTCAACCTCGGCGGGATCGCGAACCTCACCGTGGTCGCGCCCGGGGCGCCGGTCCTCGGGTACGACGTGGGCCCGGCCAACGCGCTGCTGGACGCCGCCGCCCGCCGCCTCCTTGACCGCCCGTGCGACGTCGACGGGGCGCGGGCCGCGGCCGGCCGGGTGCACGAGGCGCTGCTGGCCCGGCTGCTCGCCGAGCCCTACTACGCCGCGCCGCCGCCCAAGTCGACAGGCAAGGAGCTGTTCCACGGCGGCTACCTGGACGCCGCGCTGGCCGCCCTGGGCGAGCCGGTGGCCGCCGACGACGTGCTCGCCACGCTCACCGAGCTGACCGCCCGCACGGTCGCCGACGCCTGCGACCGGCACCGGGTGACCGAGGTGGTGGCCGCCGGCGGGGGAGTGCGCAATCCCACACTGCGGGCTCGGCTGGCCGCGCTGGGGACCGGCCGGTGGCGACTGCGCACCACCGACGAGTTGGGCGTGCCCGCCCAGGCCAAGGAGGCGTACGCGTTCGCGCTGCTGGGCTGGCTGAGCTGGCACGGGCTGCCCGGTGCGGTGCCGTCGGTGACCGGCGCGTCCCGGGCCGCCGTGCTCGGCTCCTGGACCCCGTCCGGCCCGGCGGTCGGGGCGACCCGGACGGCGCCGCCGCGCCGGCTGGTAGTCGGCGGCTGATCCACGGCTCGGCTGCGGACTGTGGCGCGGCCGATAGACTCTCCGGTCATGAGTGTTGAAGAGGGCACGGCCAACCACGGTCGGCTGCTGGGCGCCGTCCGCGGCCCGCAGGACGTGAAGCGGATGACCGGCGAGCAGCTGGACATCCTCGCCGCCGAGATCCGGGACTTCCTGATCGCCAAGGTCTCCCGCACCGGCGGGCACGTCGGCCCCAACCTGGGCGTCGTCGAGCTGACGCTGGCCATGCACCGGGTCTTCGACTCCCCGCGCGACCGGCTCCTCTTCGACACCGGCCACCAGGCGTACGTGCACAAGATCCTCACCGGCCGGCAGGAGGGCTTCGACAAGCTCCGCCAGCGTGGCGGCCTCTCCGGCTATCCCAGCCAGGCGGAGAGCGAGCACGACCTGATCGAGAACTCGCACGCCTCCACCGCGCTGTCCTACGCCGACGGCCTGGCCAAGGCGTACGCGCTGCGCGGCGAGAAGCGGTCCGTGGTGGCCGTGGTCGGCGACGGCGCGCTCACCGGCGGCATGTGCTGGGAGGCGCTGAACAACATCGCCACCGCCGGCAACCCGCTGGTCATCGTGGTCAACGACAACGGCCGCTCCTACTCGCCGACCATCGGCGGCCTCGCCGACCACCTGTCGTCGCTGCGGCTCAACCCCGGCTACGAGAAGGTGCTCGACACCGTCAAGGACGCGCTCGGCAACACCCCGTTCGTCGGCAAGCCGATGTACGAGGTGCTGCACGCGGTCAAGAAGGGCATCAAGGACGCGGTCGCCCCGCAGGCCATGTTCGAGGACCTCGGCATCAAGTACGTGGGCCCGGTCGACGGCCACGACGTGCCGGCGGTCGAGGCGGCGCTGCGCGCGGCGAAGAACTTCGGCGGCCCGGTGATCGTGCACGCGGTGACCCGCAAGGGCTACGGCTACCGCCCGGCGGAGGACGACGAGGCGGACTGCCTGCACGGCCCCGGCGCGTTCGACGCGGAGACCGGCAAGCTGCTCGCCGTCCCGTCGGTGAAGTGGACGAACGTCTTCGCCGACGAGCTGGTGGCGATCGCCGACGAGCGCCCCGACGTGGTCGGCATCACCGCCGCCATGGCCGAGCCCACCGGCATCGCCACGCTGGCCCGCAAGTATCCGCACCGGGTCTACGACGTGGGCATCGCCGAGCAGCACGCGGCCACCTCCGCCGCCGGCCTGGCCATGGGTGGCCTGCACCCGGTGGTCGCGGTCTACGCCACGTTCCTCAACCGGGCCTTCGACCAGGTCCTGCTGGACGTGGCGATGCACCGGCTGCCGGTCACGTTCGTGCTGGACCGGGCCGGCATCACCGGCCCGGACGGGCCCAGCCACTACGGCATCTGGGACATGTCCGTCTTCGGGGTGGTGCCCGGCCTGCGGATCGCCGCGCCCCGCGACTCGGCCACGCTGCGCGAGGAACTGCGCGAGGCGGTCGCCGTCGACGACGGCCCGACCATCCTGCGCTTCCCGACCGGCACCGTCGCCGCCGACCTGCCGGCCGTGCGCCGCGTCGGCGCGGTCGACGTGCTGGCCGAGTCGGCGCGTACCGACGTGCTGCTGGTCGCGGTCGGCTCGTTCGCCGCTCTCGGCGTGGAGGTCGCCACCCGGGTCGCCGAGCAGGGCTACGGCGTCACGGTGGTCGACCCGCGCTGGGTCCGCCCGGTGCCGGCCGAACTGGTCGAGCTGGCCGCCGCGCACCGCCTGGTGGTCACCGTCGAGGACGGCGTGCGCATCGGCGGGGTGGGCTCCGCGGTCGCCCAGGCGATGCGGGACGCCGACGTCCGGGTGCCGGTGCGGGATCTCGGCGTACCGGCCGACTGGCACCCGCACGGCACCCGCGCGCAGATCCTGTCCGACCTGGGGTTGACCGCGCAGGACGTGGCCCGCGACGTCACCGGTTGGATCTCCGGCCTGGACGCCGCCCCGGTGGACCCGGCCACCGACGGGGCCCGCGCGCAGAACTGATCCGCCGGGCGGTCCCGCTCCTTGGCGGGGCCGCCCGAGCGCTTTTTCGGGGCAGCGGCTGCGGGGTGCCGCCAGATCGCCGGAGTGGCGGCATCGAGGTGGCCGGGATGCCGCCACCTCGGCGAGGTGGAGTGGATCATGTGAGGGGTGCGCCGTGGACGTGCGTGAGGCCACGCCGGCCGACCTGGATGACATCGTTGACCTGCACACCCGGGCCCGGATCGCCTACTACGGCGCGGGCGGGCTGCCGGTCGAGGAGATCGTGAATCCGGAGCTGGCCCGGGAGCAGCGCGACGGCTGGACGGCGGCGATGGACGCGCCGCACAAGCACGTCCGGTGCGCCATCGTGGACGGGCGGATGGTCGGCCTGCTGGCCATGGGCCCGCCGCACATTCCCGAGGCGAACGCCGCCCAGCTCTACCAGATCCACGTTGATCCGGACCGCTGGGGCCGGGGCGTCGGCAGCACGCTGCACGGCCTGTTCCTGCGCCACCTGGAGACCGAGGGCCTGGCGGTGGGCGTTCTGGAGGTGTGGGAGCGCAACACCCGAGCCCGCGCCTTCTACACCCGCCACGGCTGGCACCCCGACGGCACCACCCGACCGGGCCCCGCCGCCACCCCCTACCTGGGCATGCGCCGCTCCCACCCCTGACCGCCCCGGGTGCTCCAGTCGCCGTCGATCATGAAGCTGGCGGGGCCTGCCGTCCGATTTGTCGCGGCTAACTTCATGATCGACGCCTGCGGCGCGCTTGCGCACGTTGTCGACGGACGCGACGAACAGCGTTATCTGGCGGATGCCCAGCTCGGCGCACCAGCCGGCCACCTCGTGCAGGTGCGCCGCGCCGTACCGGTGGCCCACCGACGGGTCGTCGAAGCCCATCTGCCGGGCCCACCGGCGATTGCCGTCCATCACCATCGCCACGTGCCGGGGCAGCGCCGCGCCGACGAGTCGCGCCCGCAGGCGGCGGGCGTGCAGCCGGCGAATCAGTCCGGTCAGCACGGTCAGCGGGCGGGGGAGAGGGAGCGGTACCAGGTCTGCTCGGTGCCGGCCAGGCTGAACGTCTGCTTGTCGGTCTGCTCGACCACCACCAGGCCCGGGCGGTCGACCAGGCGGGCGGTGCCGGGTGGGGCGGCGAAGGAGGCGTCCCGGGTCCGCCAGGTCAACACCGCCAGCGGCTGCCCGGGCAACGGCAGGTGGTAGGCCTGCAACGTGGTGGACCGGTCGGCGGGGGAGACCACCGGCGCGCCGCCGTCGGCCGGGCGGTAGAGCACCGCTGTCATCGTCCCGCCCGGCGTCTCCCAGGTGAGCTGTTCCAGGTCGCCCGGCTCCCCGCCGCCGAGCGCCACCTCGCCGAGCGACCGGGTGGCGATCTTCGCCATCGGCCAGGACTCGGGCACCGAGCGCGGCATGTCGCGGTCGCCGACGCGGCGCGGCGCGCTGCCGAACGGACCGCGCTCACCGGCCAGCACGCAGGTGTCCAAACCGGACAGGGCGCGCTTGCCGGCGCCCGTCTCGTCGCGGACCAGCGGATAGCGGGGCGCCTCGGTGGCCGTACCCAGGTCGAGGACGCGGTCCGCGGCCCGGCCGCGCGGCAGCGACGGCGTGGGGCGCAGCGTCGCGGTCAGCTCGACGGCCCGGCAGGCCGGCACGTCGACCGGCACGGTGACGCCGGCGGTGCCGGCGACCGTCCGGCCGTCCGGGCCGACCAGGCGTTCCACCCGGGCGGAGGTCAGGTAGCGGCGGCCGGTGGGCGCCCGGACCGGCAGGACGTCGGAGTAGACCAGGTAGCCCGGGTCCGTGTACTCGGTGGCGTGGGCCACCCGCCACCGCTGCCCGTCCCGGTCGAGTTGCAGCAGCCAGGAGGCGGACTCCCCGGGCACGTCGGCGGCGACCAGCGCCAGCGGGGCCCCGGCCACCCGGCCGGAGAAGAGGATGCCGGAGGAGGGCAGGTGCGCGCGGTCGTCCATCGGCGAGCGCCAGCCCCGCACCGTGGCGGTGATCGCCGCGGTCGTGGCGGTGTCGCCGGCCAGGCTGCCGCGCGGCGGCCAGACCGCGAGCGTGCCGTCCAGGCTGTCGTAGCCCACCCGCAGAGCCGCCGACTGCCGTTCGGCGACCGGCCCACAACCGGCCGCGGCCAGGAGCAGCGCGGCCAGCGCGGCGCCCGTCACAGCCCCTCGGCGGGCTGAAACCACAGTTATCCCCTCGCCGGTCGTCGGTCGGAAGCCCACATGGTACGAGACGGCCGGGCGCGCGGGCGCGCCCGGCTCATCCCTCGGCCGGCCACCGCGTCGCGGAACGTGACGTGCGATTCGGGCATCAATATCCCGCTCCGGTAGACTCCGCCTACTGTGACGCCTGCCGAGACCCGTGGCGCCTCGACGCCGGCCGCCGACGCCCCGACGGGCTCCCGATCCGTCACGCTCGATCCGCCACCGGTCACCCGGCGTGAACCTCCGGCCGCGCCGCGTGATCCGGCGGGCCCCACCACCGAACCGGTCGCGCCGGCCGCCCGACGCCGGTGGCGCTGGCGGTGGACCCGCCGTCGCATCGACCTCGTCGTCTACGCCGGCTACCTGCTCGCCGCCGTCTGGGTGACCAGCGGCATCTGGGTCGACCCGGCCGGCCGGGTCGCCGCGCTCTACAGCAGCGACCCGGCGCAGGTGCAGTTCTTCCTGGCCCACTCGGTGCGGGTGGTGCTGCACGGCGAGTTCCCGTTCTTCACCGAGCAGTTCAACTACCCCGACGGGGTCAACCTGATGGCGAACACCGCCATCCTGGCCCTGGGCATCCCGATGGTGCCGGTGACCGTCCTGTTCGGACCGGCGGTCTCCTTCGTCGCGCTGGTCACCATCGGCCTCGCCGGCACCGCGGCGGCCTGGTACCGGGTGCTCTCCCGGCACCTGGTCCGGCACCGGCCGGCCGCCGCGGTCGGCGCCTGGTTCTGCGGCTTCTCCCCGGCCATGCTGTCGCACGCCAACTGGCACCCGAACATCATCAGCCAGTTCCTGCTGCCGTTCATCGTCTGGCGGGCGCTGGCGCTGACCCGGTCGGCCCGGCCGGTCCGCGACGGCGCGCTGCTCGCCCTGCTGGTCGTCGTGCAGGCGTTCATCAACGAGGAGATCCTGCTCTTCACCGCGTTGGCGCTGGGCGTGTTCCTGCTCGCCGTGCTGGTGCAGCAGCCCGGGCGGTGGTCCGCCGCCTGGCGACCGCTCGGCGCCGGGCTGGCGGCCTGCGCGGTGCTGGCCGGCGCGCTGCTGGCGTACCCGCTGTGGGTGCAGTTCGCCGGGCCGATGGCCTACCACGGGCTCAGCGACGCGGTGCGCGACTACGGCAACGACGTCGCCGCGTTCGTCGCCCCCGGCTCGCCCACGTTCGGCGGCAACGAACGGGCCAACGTCAACCTCGCCCCGAACTACTCCGAGGAGAACGCCTTCTTCGGCTGGAGCCTGTCCCTGCTGGCCGTGGGCATCGTCATCTGGCTGCGCCGCGACGCCATGGTCCGGGCGCTCGCCGCGACCGGGCTGTTCTTCGCGGTGCTGTCCCTCGGGGAGCGGATCTCCTGGTGGGACCGGGAACTGGCGGCCGGCCCGTGGAAGCTGCTGGTGCGGCTGCCGCTGCTGGACGCCGTGGTGCCGACCCGGTTCGGCCTGATCACCAGCGTGACCGTCGCGGTGCTGCTGGCGTACGCGGTGCGCAGCGCCTGGGTGTTGCGCGGCGTGGATCGGCGCACCGCCCGGACGCTGACCGCCGCCGGCCTGGTCTTCGCGCTGCTGCCGATCGCGCCCATGCCACTGCGGGTCACCACCCGCCCGCCGGTGCCCGAGTTCATCACCGCGGACCGGTGGCGGCAGTACGTCGGCCCGGACCAGACGCTGGTCTCGGTGCCGGTGCCGGCCATGGGCAACACCGACCCGATGCGCTGGGCGGCCAGCACCGACCTGGCCTTCAAGATCCCCGGCGGCTACTTCCTCGCGCCGCGCAACGGCGTCACCGGCGACCCGGGTCGCTTCGGCGGCCGGCGCAGCGGCATCGGCGAACTGCTCGCCGACGTGGCGTCCACCGGGCGTACTCCGAAGCTCGACGACCGGCAGCGCCGCCGCTTCCTCGACGAACTGCGGCACTGGAGGGCGGCAGTGGTGGTGCTGCCGTTGGACGAGCAGAACGCCGAGCCGCTGCGCCGCACCGTGGAGCAGTTGGTCGGGCCGGCCCGGCAGGAGTTGGACGTGTGGGTGTGGGACGTCCGGACACTTACCGACCGGTCCGCCTGACCGCGACCGACCGCCCGGACCGCCCCGCGCCCCGGCGCCGGTGGTGGCCCCGGCCGGTCGACGGGTTCGTGGTGACCGGTTACCTGGCGCTGGCCGTGCTGCTCACCACCGACCAGTGGCGCCGCCCGGAACGGCTGTTCCACCAGGCCGGCGACCAGATGCTGTTCGAGTGGATGCTGGCCCGGGCCGCCCGCGCGGTCACCGGCGGTGAGAACCCGCTGCACAGCACCGCGCTGAACGCGCCGCACGGGGTGAACCTGATGGCCAACACCTCGGTGCTCGGGCTGGGCGTCCCGCTCACCCCGGTCACGGTGACGCTCGGCTCCCAGGTGGCCTTCCTGGTCGCCGTGGCGCTCAGCCTCGCCGGCACCGCCACCGCCTGGTACGCGCTGCTCGCCCGCCGGCTGGTCCGCTCCCGGGTCGCCGCCGCGGTGGGCGGGCTCTGCTGCGGCTTCGCCCCCGGGATGGTGGCGCAGGCCGGGGCGCACCTGCACATGGCCGCCCAGTTCCTGGTCCCGGTGATCCTCGCGCTGGTGTTCCGGCCGGCCACCGACCGGGTACGCCGCGACGGCGTGCTGCTCGGGCTGGCGGTCACGTACCAGGTGTTCCTCGGCGAGGAGGTGCTGGTCTTCCTGGCCCTGGCCGCCGGCGTGCTGGCCGGGGCGTACGCGCTGGCCGACCGGGCCGCCGCGCGCCGGCTGGCGCCCGTGGTGGCTCGCCGGCTGGGCGTCGGCGCGGCGGTGGCCGGCGTGCTGCTGGCGTACCCGTTGTGGTTCCAGTTCTTCGGGCCGGGCCACTACACCGGGATGCCGTTCCACACCCGCGGCTACCGGCTCGACCTGGCCTCGTTCACCGCCGCCGCCCGGCAGAGCGTGGCCGGGGACGGCCATCGCGCCGGCCTGCTCTCGCCGAACCCCACCGAGCAGAACTCGTTCTTCGGGCCGGTGCTGCCGCTGCTGGCGCTGCTCGTGGTGGTGCGGCTGTGGCGGCGTCCGCTGGTGCGCGCGCTGGCCGGGTGCGGGCTGCTGTTCGCGGCGCTCTCGCTCGGCGTCACGGTGGTGGTGAACCGGCACGACACCGGGCTGCCCGGCCCGTACCGGCTGCTCGCCGCCCTGCCGCTGCTCGACCTCGTGGTGCCGGCGCGGTTCGCGTTGGTCTGCGTACCGGTGGCGGGGGTGCTGCTGGCGCTGGCCCTGGACCGGGTCCGGGGCGCCGCCGTCCGTGCCTGGGCGCCGTGGGCCGGCGCGGTCGCCGCCGCGCTGCTGCCGCTCGCGCCGACCCCGATCCGCACCGTGCCGGTGCCGCCGGTGCCGACCGTGGTGGCCGGCGGCGGCTGGCGGGTGTACGTCCCGCCGGGCCGGACGCTGGTGCCGGTGCCACCGGTCACCGGCGCGGCGAAGAGCCCGGCGATGTTCTGGTCGGCGCGCACCGGGTTGGCGTTCGACGCGCCGGGCGGCTACTTCATCGGCCCGCGCTCGGCCACCGACCCGGCCGCCCGCTGGGGCGCGCCGGACCGGCCCACCTCGCTGCTGCTGCGCCGGGCCGCCGAGACCGGCCAGGTGCCGCCGGTCGGCGAGGCGGAGCGCCGGCAGGCGCTGGCGGACCTGCGGCACTGGCGGGCGGCGGCGCTGGTGCAGGCCGACTCGTCGCCGGCGGACCCGGTGCGGGCCACCGTGGACGCGCTGGTCGGCCCCGGTCGGGACGTCGCCGGCGGGCACCTGTGGGACGTCCGTCCCCTGCTCCGGGAGTAAGGAGGGGCCCCCTGTTAACGCCTCCGGTAGAGAAGGGGCCCCCTCTCACCACGACGAGTTATTGACGAGTTGCCCAAATGTGCCGTGATCGTTGGGTGTGTATGGGTGTGGTGGTGCGTGATGCGCGGTCGCTTTCCCCGGCGGCGCAGGAG
>NZ_JBFAGS010000014.1:0-31612 GCF_040653835.1 Micromonospora sp. NPDC050980
CACGCTCACGCAGCTCGTCGGGGTACTTCTTCGGTGCGGGCATCGCTGGTGTTCCTCCAGGTTTCGATGTCTCCATCTAACCCGGGGCGGAACACCTTCCGGACCGACCCAGCCTTCGCCAAGACTTCATATATCGATCGCTACGTGATTCTGTGCAAGCGGCTGCGCAGTGCCGGTCTCTATGACGCCACCTGTCTCGTCACCTCGTCCCGCGAGGCCGACGCCCCCATCCGACAGCCCGACGCAGAGATCGGGTTCTCCGCATTCGCCGGTGCGATCATGGCTCGCACCGAGGAGTTCGGCGTCGGCCCCCTCTACTGAGCGTCGAGGGGTGTTGTGGACGCCGCTGACGTGGTCTTATGTCGGGACGACGACGTCATCGTTCCGCAGCTTTGACAACCCCGCGTCGGTGTTCCTTCCTGCCTCTCGAAAGGTGCAGCGATGCACAGGAAACCGACCATCCACCTGGCAGTGCTCGCCGCTGCCGCTGCCACGTTCCTCACCGCCGGCGGCGCGCCCGCCACGGCCTCCGCCGCCCCGACGGCAACCTGCCAGCCCGGTGCCGCTGACACGCACAGCGCCGCCCGGGTCAGTGCGGGCGCTACCGCCCAGGAGCCGGCTCTCTACTCGAAGAATGAGGCAAACGCGTACGGCGTGATCAAGGACGCCCCGCGCCTGGCCGACGGCAGCGTCACCGTGCCGACGGTCTTCCACATGATCTCCGACCACACGCTCGGCGCGGCCGAGAAGGCCCGGTGGAACACGCTGATCGCGGCGCAGATGACCGTGCTCAACGACTCGTACGCGGGCCGCACCGCGGCCGACGCCGCCGACACGCCGTTCCGGTTCTCGCTGGTCGACACGACCTGGACCGTGAACAGCGCCTGGTACACGGTGGAGCCGGGCAAGAACGAGCGGGACATGAAGAAGGCGCTCTACACCGGCGACTCCCGCACGCTCAACGTCTACGCGGCGAACATCGGCGGTGGGCTGCTCGGCTGGGCGTACTTCCCGAAGGGCTACAACAACGGCCGGGACTACATCGACGGCGTGGTGATGCTCGACGAGTCGATGCCCGGCGGCACCGCCGGCAAGTACGCGCTCGGCGACACGCTCACCCACGAGGTGGGGCACTGGCTGATGCTGGAGCACACGTTCGCGCACGGCTGCTCCGCCTCCGGCGACTTCGTCGCCGACACCCCGCGCGAAGCGGCGCCGCAGTTCAACTGCCCGGTCGGCGCGGACACCTGCACCGCGCCCGGGCTCGACCCGATCCACAACTTCATGGACTACACGCAGGACTCCTGCATGAACATGTTCACCCCCGGCCAGGCCGACCGGATGAGCGACGCCTGGGTCGCGTTCCGCGCCAGCGGACGGGGCTAGCAGCCCTCGGCCAGAGTGGCCAAGGCGGCGGCGGTGGACTCGTCCGCGGGGAGGAACGCCTCCATGCGCAGTTCGGCCAGGGCGACGTCCACCGCCGTACCGAACCGGGTTAGGGTGGTCATCAGTCGTAGCTCGCCGCCGTCGTGCCGCAACCGCAACGGTACGGCGAAGCCGACGTAGTCCGGGCCCGGTTCCCGGGGGCGGTCCGGGACGAGCGCCGCGAGTTCGGCGACCAACGCGACAAGTCGCGGATCCGGGTCGCGGACCGACTCGGCGCGCAACCGGTCGATCACGTGCCAGGTCCACTCGTCGCGATTGACGATCAGCGGCGCCAGCCCGTCGGGGTGCAGCAGCAGCCGGGGCACGTTCACCGGCGGCGCCAGCAGGCGCGGTGCGGCGGGTGCGGTCAGCGCGGTGAAGGCGGTGTTCGCCAGCAGAAGCGTGCCGGCCCGGTCGACCACCACCGCCGGGAAGGGCTGATGCCCGACCAGCACCCGCTCCAGGGCCGTGCGGACGGCGGCCAGGTCGGAGCCGTCGAACCCGTTCGCCGGGTAGGCGGGCGCGTAGCCGGCGGCCAGCAGGAGGGCGTTGCGGTCCCGCAGCGGCACGTCCAGCGACTCGGCCAGCCGGATCAGCATCGCCCGACCCGGTCGCGACCGCCCGCTCTCGATGAAGCTGACGTGCCGCTGGGTGGTGCCGGCGCGTACGGACCGGAGGTCGACCGACCCGCCGTGGGCGACCGGGTGACGGCGGCGGTCTTTCCGCACTGGCGGGACGGGCCGCTGGAACCGGCGTACCTGCACCAACTGGGCGGCTCGCTCGACGGCATGCTCACCGAGTACGCGGTCCTCCCGGCAGCGGCACTCGTCCCGATCCCGGCGCACCTGTCGGACGAGGAGGCGGCGACGCTGCCCTGCGCGGCGGTCACCGCCTGGAACGCGCTGGCCGGGACCCGGCCCGGCGACGTGGTCCTCACGCTCGGGTCCGGCGGGGTGTCGCTGTTCGCCCTCCAGTTCGCCCGGTTGCTCGGCGCCCGCGTCCTGACCATCACGGGCGACCCCGGCAAGGCGGCCCGGTTGACGGCGCTCGGCGCCGGCCACGTGATCGACAGGTGCGCGTACCCGGACTGGCACCTGCGGGTGCGGGCGCTGACCGACGGTCGCGGCGTGGACCGGGTGGTGGACGTCGTCGGTGACCTCGAACGGTCGCTGCGGTCGACGGCGATGGAGGGGCAGGTGGCCTGCGTGGGCTTCCGCTCGGGGGAGCGCCCGGCGGTCGACTCCGGGCTGCTCTTCGCGGCTGGTGCCACCGTCCGCCCGGTCGCGGTCGGCAGCCGCGCCCAGTTCGTGGCGATGAACCGGGCGATCGAGGTGAACCTGCTCCGACCGGTGATCGACCGGATCTTCCCGTTCGAGGAGGCGGTCACCGCCTTCCGCCACTACGAGTCGGGTGACCCGTTCGGCAAGGTGGTCATCTCCCTACCTTCGGCGTGAGGCGACCGGCCTCAGTCGACCGTCGGCAGCTTCGGGCCGAGCACGTCGTCGGCGTCCACGATGGTGTACGCGTAGCCCTGCTCAGCCAGGAACCGCTGTCGGTGCGCCGCGTACTCCGTATCGATGGTGTCCCGGGACACCACCGTGTAGAAGTGCGCCTGCCGGCCGTCGGCCTTCGGCCGCAGCACCCGGCCCAACCGCTGGGCCTCCTCCTGCCGCGAGCCGAACGTGCCGGACACCTGGATCGCCACCGCCGCCTCCGGCAGGTCGATCGAGAAGTTCCCGACCTTGGAGATCACCAGGGTGCGCACCTCGCCCGAGCGGAACGCGTCGAACAGCCGCTCGCGCTCCTTGTTCGTGGTCGAGCCCTGCACGATCGGCGCGTCCAGATATTCGCCGAGCTGGTGCAACTGGTCGAGGAACCCACCGATGACGAGGACCTGCTCGGACGGGTGCCGGTCCACCAGGGCCCGCACCACCGGCAGCTTGGTGCGGGCGCTCGCGGCCATCCGGTAGCGCTCCTCCGCCTCCGCCGTCGCGTACGCCAGCCGCTCCGCGTCGGTGAGCGTCACCCGTACCTCGGTGCACTCCGCCGGGGCGATCCAGCCCTGCTGCTCGATGTCCTTCCACGGCGCGTCGTACCGCTTCGGGCCGATCAGGCTGAACACGTCGCCCTCCCGGCCGTCCTCGCGTACCAGCGTCGCGGTGAGGCCGAGCCGGCGACGGGCCTGGAGGTCCGCAGTGAACCGGAAGATCGGCGCGGGCAGCAGGTGCACCTCGTCGTAGACGACCAGGCCCCAGTCGCGCGCCCCGAACAGGTCCAGGTGGGTGAACGCGCCGCCGCGCCGCGAGGTGAGCACCTGGTACGTGGCGATGGTGACCGGGCGGATCTCCTTGCGCTCGCCCGAGTATTCGCCGATCTCCTCCTCGGTCAGCGACGTGCGGGCGATCAGCTCCCGCTTCCACTGCCGGCCGGCGACCGTGTTGGTCACCAGGATCAGCGTGGTCGCCTTCGCCTCCGCCATCGCCGCCGCGCCGACGAGCGTCTTGCCGGCGCCGCAGGGCAGCACCACCACGCCGGAGCCGCCGGCCCAGAACGCCTCCACCGCCTCCCGCTGGTACGACCGCAGCGTCCACGCCCTGCCCCCGTCCTTGCCGGACTCGGCCAGCTCGATCGGGTGCGCCTCGCCGTCGACGTAACCGGCCAGGTCCTCCGCCGGCCAGCCGAGCTTGAGCAGCGCCTGCTTGAGCCGGCCCCGCTCGGACGGGTGCACCGCGATGGTGTCGTCGTCGAGCTTCGCGCCGAGCATGCCGGCGAGCTTCTTGCTCTTCGCCACCTCGATCAACACCACCCGGTCCAGGGCGCGCAGCACCAGCCCGTGCGCCGGGTCGTTGGCGAGCTGGAGGCGGCCGTACCGGTCCATCGTCTCGGCGATGTCCACCAGCAGGCCGTGCGGCACCGGGTAGCGCGAATACTTGATCAGGGAGTCGACCACGCCCTCTGCGTCGTGACCGGCGGCCCGCGCGTTCCACAGGCCCAGCGGGGTGAGCCGGTAGGTGTGCACGTGCTCGGGGGAGCGCTCCAGCTCGGCGAAGGGCGCGATGGCCATCCGGCATGCCTGCGCGTCCGGGTGGTCGATCTCCAGCAGCAGCGTCTTGTCCGACTGCACGATCAGTGGTCCACCGCTCACGCCGCGTCCTCCTCCGTCGACCGGGATGCGTGCCCGCGCGGCGGCTGACCTGCCGAAGGCGGACCATCCAGTGTTGCACGTCGGGGAACGCCGGAAAAAAGTCTCGCTGGACAGGCAACGTCATACTCGCCCCGAACGTCTAGCAAACGGGACAACTGTCCAGGGAGGGCCCATGCAGCGTGTCCGGTTCTTCGCCCGGGTCGTCGGCCTGGCGGTGGTCGTGCTGGTCGGCGTCGGCGCGTGCGCGCTCGATCCGCAGGCGGAGGGTGCCGGGGTCACCACCCCCGCGCCGGTCGGGCTGACGGAGGGAGCATCGGGGGCGAGCGCGCCGCCCACGCCCGAGCGGCCGGCGACGTCCCCGTCGGCGCAGCCGAGCCGGACGGCCACGCCGAAACCCGCCCGGTCGCCGTCGCCGACCGCCTCGCCGAAGCCGAAGCCGAAGCCCAAACCGTCCCGGTCCGCCGGCTGCCCGCAGGGCGAGCACCAGCGGGCCGTGGAGAGCTACCTGAGCCGGCTGGGCGGTTTCGGGACGCTCACCGTGGACGGTGTGCAGTCCGCCGCCGACTGCGCCGCTATCAAGAAGTTCCAGAGCCGGTACGGCATCAGCCCGGCCGCCGGCCGCGCCGGCCCCACCACGTACGACGTGGCGAAGCGACTGGCGGGCACGGACGTGTCGCGGTGCCGGGCCGGTTCCCGCCTCACGTTCTGCGTCGACCTGACCCGGCAGACCGTGTGGGCGATGCGCGGCGGGAAGGTGGTGCTGGGTCCGACGGTCACCCGCACCGGCATGTCCGGCTACGCCACCCCGGCCGGCACCTACTCGGTCGGCTGGAGGAATCCGCGGGAGTGGTCCAACCCGTACGAGGTGTGGCTGCCCTACTGGCAGCAGTTCAACGGCGGGATCGGCTTCCACGAGACCACCACCTACCTGCACAACGGCGCGATCGGGTCGCACGGTTGCGTGAACCTGCTGCACCGCGACGCGGTACGCCTCTGGGAGCTGGGCTCGGTCGGCACCCGCGTGGTGGTGATCGGCCGCCGTCCGGGCACCTGAGCCGCCCGTGCCCGTGACCCCACCGCCCGGATCAGGGTTTTAACCCCTGTCCGCGCGGTTCGGTCGGTGCCACTCTGGAAGCCGGGTCCACCACGGGGCGGGGAGGGGCTGGCATGACCGTCGACCAGGACGTGCTGAGCGAGGACGAGCGGACGCGGCAGCAGGTTTCCACGGCGGAGATGGTCGGTTACACGGTCGCCGCCGTGGGCGTGTTCGGGTGGTTCCTGTTCGGGTTGCTGGTGCAGCGGCAGGGCTTCGTCGACTCGGTCGGGGAGTCCGCCGGGGCGGCGTTCGCGCTGCTGCTGGCCGTCTCGGTGATCGGCACGCTGCGGCGCAACGGGGAATAGCGATCACTGCTCCAGCACGGCGGCCGTGATCCGGTGCAACGCGAACGTGTGCAGCATCTCGGTGCGGTCGTCCTCGGCGCGTAGGTAGCCGGCGCCGATCGAGACCGGCCGGACCAGCCGGGACGCGGTCGCCCCGTGCGCGTCGACGTAACCCACCCAGACCAGCGCCTTGTCGCGTACCGCCTGTTGCAGCACGGCCAGCGCGTCGCCGTGCCCGGTCACCGGCGCCGGGCCGGTGGCCGCCGCGCCGCCGCGGACCACCGCCGGGGCCCGGCGCGCCGCCCGGGCCGCCGCCTCGCCCCGGCGGATCTGCTCCACCACGCCGAGCAGGCGGGGCATCGGCAGCTTCGGCGTGGCCAGCGGGTCCACCGCGCGGCCGGTGACCGGCGTACGGGCCGGCGCCCGCCGCGTCTTCGGCCGGGCCAGCACCGTCGCGCCGCTGGCGTCCTCGGGCACCGGCGCGTACCCGGCGTCGCGCAACGCGAGCAGCATCCGGTTCACCTGGTACGGCGTGACCAGCACGGTCGGCGCGAGCCGGCGGAACGCCAGCGACTCCAGCCGCCGGTCCGCCTGCACCTCGGTGAGCAGCGCCTCGTCGTCGCTGCGCACGTACCCGCCGGCCGAACCGACCCGCAGCCCGCCGTGCTTGCGGGCCACGTCGTCCACCAGATAGGTCAGTCCCTGCGGCACCGGGGTCCGGGACCGGCGGCGGAACAGCGCATGCAGGTCGTCGGCCGTGTAGCCGGCGTCCAGCGCCCGCCGGATGCTCGCCGTGGTGACCCGGTGCACGCTCGCCCCGCCCGCCGACTCGTGCTCGGCCACCACGTCCAGCTCGGCGGCGAGCGCCGGGTCGGGCGGGCCGGGCACCACCACGCTCAGGTCGGCCTGCACGAGCACGTGGTCGACGGGGGCGGGGAGCAGCCCGTCCAGGGCGCGTACCGCGGTGGACGGGTCGCCGGACTCGGCGTCGGAGCGCAGCCCCAGCGGGTCGTCGCCCCGCTCGTCGGCGTCGGTCAGCTCGGCCAGCAGCAGCCGCCCGTACGAGGTGAGCGCGCCCAGCCCGGTCACCCCGAGCCGGGCCGCCTCGGTCAGCACCTCGCGGTGCGCCGTCTCCCGCCCCCGGGCCCGCCGGGGTGCCCGCCAGTCGAGCAGCCCCAGCACCTCGTCCGGGGTCGGCGCGGTGGCCTGTGGCAGGTCGGCCAGCACGGCGAGGACCGCCCGGCGGGCGGCCGGCGCGCCGGCGCGTTCCGCCTCCGGGGAGAGCACCGAGATCGGGCGGTCCCGGTCGTCCCGCTGGCCGACCAGGCCCACCTGGCGGGTCATCGCCAGCCAGGCCCGGGCGAGCTGCTCCCAGCGCTGGGCGAGCGATGCCGCGCGCCACACCTCGTACCCGCCGGTGGGCAGGATCTGCTGGTCGCCGCCGTAGCGGGTGGTGGCCGCCCCGGTCAGCTCCAGCTCACCGGTCAGCCCCGCCGCGTACGCCACCTCGAAGATCAGCGCGGTGGTCGGCTCGTCCAGCCCGAGGCCACGGGCGAGCCGGCGCAGGTCCCGCACCCCGACGCCGCCGGAGCGCAGCACCGGGGCCGGCTCGACGACGAGCGCCTCCAGCAGCGCCTCGGTGTGCCGGACCACCTCCATGGTCTGCCCGGCGCCGGCCGAGTCGACGGCCTTGATCTCGCGGGGCGGGCCGGACACCACCGGCGGGCCGGTGCGCAGCGGGCCGAGCGGTCCGGCGTCGCGGCGCAGCACCAGCCCCACCTCGCGGGGCAGCTCGACGGTGCCGTGCGGGCCGCCGGACATCCGCACCAGCAGCCGGTGCTCGACCAGCCAGCGGATCGGGGAGCCGGTGGGCGCGCCGCCGTTGACCAGGTCGGGCGGGAGCACGTCGTCGGCCCCGGTGGCGGGCGCCTCCAGCGTGCCGGGGGCCACGGTGCCGACCGGCGGCCCGGCGGCGAGCCGGTCCAGGACCGCCCGGGCCGAGGGCGGCGCGGCGAGCAGCGTCCGCCGCAGCTTCGCCGGGTCCGCGCAGAGGGCCGCCGCGCGCGGGTCCAGCTCGGCCGCCGGTCGGCCCAGCCCGGCGGGGTACGGGGAAACCTCGTCGACGCCACCGACCACGTACAGGTCGTGCTCGGGTCCGTACAGCAGGAACCGGGCCCGGAGCCGGTCGATCGCGGCGCGGATCGCGGTGGGTGCGGGTGGGTGCGGCCCGGCGGTGGCCATGGCGAGGATCTGGTCGGTGGAGGTGGCGCCCTCGGTGCCGCGGGTGAGCCGGGCGGCGTCGAGGACCTGGAGGGTGAACTGGTCCAGTCCGTCGAGCGCCCGGGCCACGGAGACCCGGGACTGGGCGCGCAGGGCGAGGGCGGACACATCGGCCGGCACCGGCACGACGAGGTCCGGCCGCAGTTGGAGCAGGGCGGCCAGGGACTCGTCGGGGAGGGCCCGCAGGTGGTCGGCGAGTGAGGTGGTCATCGTCGTACCACGCTAGCCCGCTGGGTAGGTTCTCGGCATGTCTCCGCTGATGGTCGGCTTCGACCTTGACATGACCCTGGTCGACTCCCGTCCCGGCATCGCCGCGGCCTACCGGGCGTTGACCGAGCGCACGGGCGTTGCGGTGGACGCGGAACTGGCCGTGTCGCGGCTGGGCCCGCCGTTGCGTACCGAGCTGGCGCACTGGTTCCCGCCGGAGCGGATCGAGGAGGCGGTGACGCTCTACCGCGAGCTGTATCCCGCGTACGCGATCACCCCGACGACGCCGATGCCGGGCGCGGAGGCCGCGGTGCGCGCCGTGCACGAGCGCGGCGGACGGGTGATGGTGGTGACCTCCAAGATCGGGCGGTTGGCGAAGCTGCACCTGGACCACCTGGGGCTGGCCGCCGACGAGCTGGCGGGAGACCTGTTCGCAGAGCAGAAGGCGACCGCGTTGCGGGAGCACGGCGCCACGTTCTACGTGGGGGATCACGTGGCCGACATGGCCGCGGCGCGGACCGCTGGAATCCCGGGCGTGGCAGTGGCGACCGGCCCCTGCGCGGCGGCGGAGTTGAGCGCGGCCGGCGCTTGTCTGGTACTTAATGATCTTGTCGAATTCCCGCGGGCGGTCGACCGGATCATCGGGCTAGCCTTGGAGGGGTAGACGGTTCGAGTGGAGCGGGGTTCGACAGGTGCCGACGGGTCGAGTGAAGTGGTACGACGCGGCCAAGGGATACGGGTTCGTCACCAGTGACGAGGGTGGCGACGTGTTCCTGCCCAAGGGCGCGCTACCGATGGGTGTCGCCGACCTCAAGGGTGGCCAGCGGGTCGATTTCAGTGTGGTGGACAGCCGGCGGGGCGCCCAGGCCATGGGGGTCAAGCTGCTGGAGGCGCCGCCGTCCGTGGCGGAGCTGCGTCGCCGGCCGGCCGAGGAACTGCACGGCCTGGTCGAAGACATGATCAAGGTGCTGGAGGCGAAGGTGCAGCCGGACCTGCGCCGGGGTCGCTTCCCCGACCGCAAGGCCGCGCAGAAGATCGCTCAGCTGGTCCACGCGGTGGCGCGCGAGCTGGAGGTCTGAGGGACGAGCCCGGCGTCGGCGGCCCGGCCCAGCAGCGCCTGCACGGCGGCGAAGCCGGCCTCACCCAGGTCGGCGGTGAACTCGTTGACGTAGAGGCCGATGTGCCGGTCCACCACGTCGGGCTCCATCTCCTGCGCGTGCGCGAGCACGTACCCGCGGCTGGCTCCCGGGTCGGCCCACGCCTGCCGCACCGACTCGCGGACCCACGCGGCGGCCTCGACCGGGTCGACCGCGCCGCGGCGGGCCAGGATCGCACCGAGGGGGATCGGCAGTCCGGTGTCGCCTTCCCACCACTCGCCCAGGTCGACCAGGGCGGTCAACCCGTGCCGCGGGTAGGTGAAGCGGGCCTCGTGGATCACCAGCCCGGCGTCGTAGCGGCCGGCGGCCACGCCCGGCATGATCTCGTGGAACGGCACCACCTCGATCCGCGCCGGCCCCTGGTCCGCGGCCCACAACCGGAACAGCAGGTACGCCGTGGTCCGCTCGCCGGGCACCGCCACGGTCGCGCCGGACAGGTCGGCCCGGTCGCCTCGGGTGAGCACCAGCGGGCCGCAGCCCCGCCCCAGCGCACCGCCGCAGGGCAGCAGGTGGTAGTCGTCGAGCAGCCAGGGCAGCGCCGCGTAGCTGACCTTCACCAGGTCGAACGCTCCCCGCTCGGCGGCCGTGTTGGTGAGGTCCACGTCCGCGTAGGTCACCTCGACCGGCGGCGCGCCGGGCACCCGCCCGTGCACCAGGGCGTCGAAGACGAACGTGTCGTTGGGGCAGGGGGAGATCGCCAGGGAGAGCGCCACGTCCCCACCGTAGCTCCGCCCGCTCCACCGGCCGCCACCCCGGCTCGGCAGGTGTGAGTCGTCGCGTCCCTGCGTCCCGGTGTCCCTGCATGCCGGGCTGGGTGATCGTCGCGGGATGGGTGCTGGTGGGTGGGTCCGGGTCCGGGTCCGCCTTCGCCGGAGCCTGACCTCCCGCCCGAGCCGGCGCGATCACTGGTTTTGGATGCCTTTGGAGCTGACGTCAGAAACGACTCAAGCTCGCCTGTCCCGGCCGCCTACCCGTCCCGGCCGCCGATGCGGCGTGTCCGCCGCCTCCGCCCCGGCCGTGGAATCCTTGCCAGTTCCGGTCCCGCCATGACCGGCCGCCCTGATCCCGCCCGGCCGTGCCTCGTCCGGCTCGGCCTCGTGCCTTGCTCTGCTCGGCCCGGCTCGTCGTGCGGCTCGGCTTCGTGCTGCTCTGCTCGGCCCGGCTCATCGTGCGGCTCGGCCGGATCCGGCTCGGTCGGCTGCTCAGTCCGGTGCGGTGCCGGGCCTGGTTCGCCGCCAGAGCCCCGTCAGGCCGCGCGATATCACCAACGACTCAGCTCCAAAGGCGCTCAACTGTCCACACCCCGACCCGGGGCAACGTCAGTGTTCACAGGTTTATCCACAGGCGGGTGCGGCCTGTTGAAGAACGGGCACCGCCATCGGGACCATGGCGTCGTGACTGATCCGACACCACCGACCGATCCGGGAGTCAACTTGGGCGACCTGCTCCGGCGGCTGCGGCGACGCGCCGATCTGAGCCAGCGCGAGTTGGCTGGGCGGGCGGGTCTTCCGCAGGCCGCGGTTGCCCGGATCGAGTCCGGGCGGGCCAGCAATCCGCGTTACCGCACCGTCGAACGGTTGGTGCGGGCGGCCGGCGGCGGGATGTGCGTCGAACTCGAACCCGCACCCGGAGCCGACACGCGGGCGGCGACCTCGACCGAGCCGGGGCCGGTGCCACATGACGACCTGCGCGACCAGGCGGGTCGCCGCTATCCCGCCCACCTCGACGTCTGGGAGGTGCGCGAGCCTCGCGACTGGCCGGGCGCGTGGTGGGCCGAGTGGTACACGTTGCCGCCGCGGTTGTGGCCGCTGCCCGTGCCGCCGGCGACCTTTCGACTGAACCGGGACTATCGCGACGAGCGCCGGGACCGTGAGCGCGTCCGGCGGTCGGTGAGCGTACGCCGGGTGACCGGTCCGACCGTGCCGACGACGGCCTGGCGGTTCGCGGCCGAGCTTCCCGGCGGCGAGCTGGTCGGCGAGTTGCGGGCCCACGACGAGAGCCCGCACCTGCGGTGGGGTGACAGCCTGCTGTCCGAGGAACGGGAGACCGTGCTCGACGGGGTGCTGGTCGTCGCCGCTTACCGGCGGTTGGGGATCGGGCGGCGGCTGGTCGAGGCGTTGCTCGCCGCGGTCACCGAAAGTCGCGGCGCGGTCTGCGTCCGGGCGTTGACCGAGCTGGCGGGCATCGACTTCCTGCGCGCGTGCGGCTTCGAGACCGAGTGGAGCCGGCCGGCGGCGATGCGGTTCGACAAGGCGGTCAGCGGAGTGCGGCAGCGGCGGTGGTGAGCGCCGCGAACGCCTCGGGCATGCGCCACGCGTCGCGGTCGCGCGGGCCGATCGGGTTCGAGATCGTCCGCAGCTCGGCGAAGGGAACATCGGCCGAGACGGCGGCGACGGCCACCCCGTACCCCTCCATGGCCTCGGCCACGGCGTCCGGGTGCCGGTCGGCGAGGGCGGCCGTGCCCGCGGCGGTGCCGGTCACCGTGCTCACCGTCAGCACGGTGCCGACGGTGGCCGCCGGTAGGGCAGCGTGCAGGGCGGCCAGCAGGGCCGGATCGGCGGGCACGGCCCGGCCGACGCCCAGCAGCTCGGGGGCCATGCCCAGGTCCTCGACCGGGATGAAGCCCGCGGGTGACTCGGCCCCGAGGTCGGCGGCGACGCTGCGGTCGGCCAGCACGGTGCCGCCCACCTCGACCCGGCCGACGAAGCCGCCGGCGATGCCGACGCTGACCACCGCCCGGTACGGCCGGCCGGCCGCCTCGGCCAGCGCCAGCAGCCGGGCCGTGGCGGCGGCGGCGACGGCCGGGCCGACCCCGACCGGTCGCACCGTCACGCTCGGGTCGGTGACGCCGGCACGGACCGCCTCGGCCTCGGCGGGCACCGCCGTGACCACCAGCAGTCCGCTCACGCCACCGGCCCCCGGGGGTCGCGCCGGTTCTCGTCCTCCGACGCGCCCGGGCCACCGACCGACGAGGAGGGGCGGTAGATGTGGAAACCGGGCGGCGCGAGCCCGTCGTCGTCCCCGGGAGGCGGGTCGGCCCGCTGCGGTGCCGGCGAGGTGGGCGCCGGATCGTCGAACGAGGTGACCGGCGGCCCGTCGAGGCGGGTCACGGGCGGGCCGTCCGGCGAGGCGGCCGACGCCTCCGCAAGCTCGTCGTCGCCGAGCGGGCGACCCGCCAGGTGCTCGCCGCGCAGCTTGCCGGCGACCACCACCCCGCGCAAGGCCACCAGGGCGGCCACCCCGGCGGCGACCGCCACGCCGACCAGGCCGGTGAACGGGACCAGCCCGAGCCCGCCGCCGGCCACGAACGCGAGCATCAGGGCGGTCTCCGAGTGCGCGAAGGAACTGGCCCGCAGCCGTTCCGGGATCCGCTCCTGGATCGAGGCGTCCACCGCCAGCTTGGCGATCCCGCTGATCAGCGCGGTCACCAGACAGAGCAGCGCCACCATGGGCAGCGAGAACTTGAGCACCGCGAGGAGCGCCACGCCGGCCACGATGATCGTGCCGCTGGACTGGATCGCGGTCGGCCGATGGATCCGCAGCCGGGTGCCGAGCGCGGTGGCCAGGAACGTACCCACCGCCAGCGCGCCGCCGACCAGGCCCAGCGCGGCCTGGGCGCTCAACTCGCGGCCGAAGAAGTCGGTGGTCAGATCGCCGGCCTTGATGGCGAAGGCGAGGAACAGCAGCAGGAAACCGTAGAGCCCACGCAGCGCCGCGGCGCCGATCAACGTGGCGATCACCAGGCGACCGGCGGGCCGACCCCGGCCCAGCGGGCGCTCGCCGTCGCGGCGACGCATCGCGCGCAACGGGCGCGGCAACCGCTCCGGCGGCTCCGAGTCGGCCCTCGGCGGCAGCCGGAGCGAGATCACCATGCCGATCAGGAAGATCACCGAGGCCACCCGGAGCGGCCACTGCGGCCCGAGCCAGAACGCGGCCAGCCCGATCGGGGCGACAAGCGCGCCGGCCACCGTGCCGTAGACGCTCGCCCGCGCGCCGACCTGGGACAGCCCCAGCCCTTCGGGGAGCAGCCGGGGCACCGCCGCCGAACGGGCCACCCCGTAGGCGCGGGACAGGGCGAGCACCCCGAACGCCGCCGGATAGAGCCCGAGACCGCCCATGTAGTCGGAGATCAGCCAGGCCAGGAACGCGCGGCCGAGCATGGTCGTGGCCAGCGCGTACCGGCGGCCGTGGCGGAAGTGGTCGAGCAGCGGGCCGACCACGGGGGCGAGCATGGCGAACGGGACCATGGTCACCAGCAGGTAGAGCGCGACCTTGTTGCGCGCCTCGCCCAGCGGCACGTCGAAGAAGATCGTCCCGGCCAGGCCGATGGCGATCAGCGTGTCGCCGGCGCAGGAGAGCGCGTGCAGGTCGAACAGGCGGACCATGCCCACCTCGTTGCCGGCGCTGCGGGCCCGGGCCGTGCCGGCCCGGCGGGTCATCCAGCGCCCGCCGTGCAGCGACCCCCGCAACAGCAGCCGGGCGGCGCGGATGCCGGCGCCGACGGTCCGCCCCAAAAAGGAGCGGCCGGAGCGGGAGGACAGCGCCATGTGTCCCATCCTCGCCCATCCGCTCCCCGCGCGCCGCATCACCCGGAGAGAACCCGCCGACGGGCATGGGGAACAATGGTGAGGTGACCAGGCCCGCCTCCGCCCGCGCCCCCCGGCTCGACCAGGTCTGCGCCGCCGCCGTCGAGGTGGCCCGCGACGCCGTCACCGAGGTGGAGCCGACCGACATCGGCGACCACCTCCAGGCCGTCGCCGAGGGCGACCGGGTCGTCACCCACTACTTCGAATGCCGGATGGCCGGCTACCGCGGCTGGCGCTGGGCCGTCACGGTGACCCGGGTGGCGCGCAGCAAGCACGTCACCATCTGCGAGACGGTGCTGCTGCCCGGCCCCGACGCGCTGCTCGCCCCCGGCTGGCTGCCCTGGCAGGAGCGGTTGCAGCCCGGCGACCTGGGCCCCGGAGACCTGCTGACCACCCCGGCCGACGACGAGCGGCTCGCCCCGGGCTACCTGCTCTCCGACGATCCGGCGGTGGAGGAGACCTCCTGGGAGTTGGGCCTCGGCCGGGCCCGGGTGCTGTCGCGGGAGGGCCGCGCCGACACCGCCCAGCGCTGGTACGACGGCGACCACGGGCCGGACGCCGCCATCTCGACCGCCGCGCCGGCCGCCGCCCGCTGCGGCACGTGCGGCTTCTACCTGCCGCTCGCCGGCTCGTTGCGGCTGGCGTTCGGGGCGTGCGGAAACTTCTTCGCCCCCGACGACGGCCGGGTGGTGAGCGCCGACCACGGCTGCGGCGCGCACTCCGAGACGCTTGTCGGGGCGGTCGAGACCCCCGTCGACGAGCTGCCCACGGTCTACGACGACAGCGCGGTCGAGGCGATGTCGGTCAGCCGCGCGCCCGGTTCCGTGGAGGCGACCGAGCCGGCGGAACCCTACGGCCACCCCTGACCGGTCAGCGCTGACGCTCGGCCGCCGCCAGGCGACGACGCCGGTTGGCGTCGTGCCGCATCATCGTGGCCAGGCCGGGGAAGCCCCACAGAAAACCGGCGAGGCAGGTCCAGAGCCAGTTCTGGTGGCCGTGCGCGGTGAGCCAGCCCCGGAAGAAGAGCAGCAGCACCAGGCCGGCCACCGCCCAGGCGATCAACCCGGCGACGGCGAACGGCACCATCGGCGGGTCGAGCGGCTCGGGCCGCGGCTGCTGCTCCTGGGGCACCGGCCCAGCGTACGTGATCGTCCTTCCCTGTCCGTCGGGTGATCTGGCACGATGCGCGCGACAAGACCGGCTGATCGACTGGATGAGGACCCGATGGCCATTGCCCCGCCGGCGGACCACGGCACACCGCCCGACCCCGCGCACCCGCGCAACGCGTTCGACCGCTACTTCGAGATCTCCGCCCGCCGGTCCACCACGGGGCGGGAGATCCGCGGTGGCTTCGCCACGTTCTTCACGATGGCGTACATCGTGGTGTTGAACCCGCTGATCCTCGGCGGTGCGGAGGACGGCGACGGCCGTACGCTGGCCATCCCGGCGCTGGCCGCGGCGACCGCCCTGGTCGCCGGCCTGATGACCATCCTGATGGGGGTGGTGGCCCGGTTCCCGATCGCGCTGGCCGCCGGGCTGGGCGTGAACGCGCTCGTGGCGTTCGAGATCGCGCCGCAGATGACCTGGGCGGACGCGATGGGCCTGGTGGTCATCGAGGGCGTGCTGATCGGCATCCTGGTGCTGACCGGGCTGCGCACCGCGGTGTTCCGCTCGGTGCCGACGCAGCTCAAGACCGCGATCGGCGTCGGTATCGGGCTGTTCCTGACCATCATCGGCCTGGTCGACGCCGGCTTCGTCCGGCGGGTGCCGGACGCGGCGAACAGCACCGTGCCGGTCGGGCTGGGCATCAACGGCAAGATCGTCAGCTGGCCGATGCTGGTGTTCGTGGTGGGTCTGCTGGTCACCGTGGTGCTCGTGGTGCGCCGGGTCCGCGGCGCGATCCTGATCGGCATCCTGTCATCCACGGTGCTGGCCATCGTGGTCGAGGCGATCGGCAACATCGGCCCGTCCTTCGTCGACGGCAAGCCGAACCCGAAGGGCTGGGCGCTCAACGTGCCCGAGCTGCCGAAGCAGGTGGTGGACCTGCCGGACCTGTCGCTGCTGGGCAACTTCAACGTGCTCGACTCGTGGACCCGGGTGGGCTGGCTGGTCCCGCTGATGTTCGTCTTCACGCTGTTGATCACGGACTTCTTCGACACCATGGGCACGATGGTCGCGATCGGCCAGGAGGGGGACATGCTCGACGAGCAGGGCACCCCGCCGCGGGCCAAGGAGATCCTGCTTGTCGACTCGATCGCCGCCGCGGCCGGTGGCGCGGCCTCGGTGTCGAGCAACACGTCGTACATCGAGAGCGCGGCCGGTGTCGGTGAGGGTGCCCGGACCGGGGTGGCCAACCTGGTCACCGGCGTGCTGTTCCTGCTCGCCATGTTCCTGGCGCCGCTGTCGGCGATCGTGCCGTTCGAGGCCGCGTCGACGGCGCTGGTGGTGGTCGGCTTCCTGATGATGACGGCGGTCCGGACCATCGACTGGACCGACTACGAGATCGCGATCCCGGCGTTCCTCACCATCGTGCTGATGCCGTTCACCTACTCGATCTCGAACGGCATCGGGGCCGGCGTGATCAGCTATGTGCTGGTGAAGCTGGCGAAGGGCAAGGCCCGGGAGGTCCACCCCCTGCTGTACGGCGTGGCCGCGCTCTTCATCCTCTATTTCCTGCGCGGGCCGATCGAGTCCGTGCTGCTCTGACGCTGGTGAGCCTGGTCATAACGCACGTCGTTAGCCAGGCTCATTAGTTAGGCTAACTAGTGTGACGGAGCGGACGGTGACGGCGAGACGCGTGCCACCGGCGCAGCTGGCCCCCCAGCTGCGAGATGCGATCACCCGGCTCAACCGGCGGGTCCGACAGGCCCGACCGGTCGGCGACCTCACGGTCACCCAGCTGTCGGCGCTCACCAGCCTCAACCTGGCGGGCGCCCTCACCCCACGGGAACTGGCCGACGTCGAACGGGTGCAGCCACCGACGATGACCCGGATCGTCGCGAAGTTGGAGGAGCGCGGCCTCGTGCAACGCACCCCCCACCCGACCGACGGACGGCAGGTCATCCTGGCGGCGACCGAAGGGGGCCGGGCCGTGCTCGACCAGTTCGAGCGGGCCCGCAACGAATGGCTGGCCAGCCGGCTGGCCGCGCTCACCGACGAGGAACGCGACACGCTGCGGCGGGCCGCGGACATCCTCCAGGGGATCGCTCGCGCCTGACCCGGGTCGCGCGGTCCGCTTCGTCCGCTGTGGATGAGGCGTACCCGACGCGAGGAGGCGCACCTAGAGTGCAGGCCAAGCTGAGCACGATGTTCCAGTCCCTACGAGTCCGCAACTACCGACTCTTCGCCACCGGGCAGCTGATCAAACTGATCGGCGTCTGGATGATGTTCATCGCCCAGGACTGGCTCGTCCTCGAGCTGAGCGACAACTCCGCGACCGCGCTCGGCGTGGTCACCGCGTTGCAGTTCACCCCCGTACTCCTGCTCACCCTGCTCTCCGGCCGCCTCGCCGACCGGTACGACAAGCGGCTGCTGCTCTTCGTCGCCAACGCCTTCTGGACCGTGCTGGCGCTGGGCATGAGCCTGCTGGTCGTCACCGGCCTGGTGCAGCTCTGGCACGTCTTCGCGTTCGCCGCCCTGCTCGGCGTCTCCAACGCGGTGGAGACCCCGGTGCGGCAGGCGTTCGTCTCCGAACTGGTCGGCGTGCCGCTGCTGCCGAACGCGCTCTCGCTCAACGCCGCCGTGTTCAACTCCGCCCGGATCGTCGGTCCCGCCGTCGCCGGCCTCGCCATCGCCGCCTTCGACGTCGGCCCGGTCTTCATGTTCACCGCGCTCAGCTCGATCGCCCCGCTGGTCAACGTGGTCAAGATGCGCCCCGCCGAACTGCACCGCAAGGAACTGCCGCCGGCCGGTGAACGGGACCGGGCGCGGGTGGTGGACGGCCTGCGGTACGTCGCCCGCCGCCCCGACCTGCTGCTGCCCATGATGCTCATGTCGGTGGTCGGGATGAGCCTGTTCAACTTCCAGCTCACCCTCGCCGCGCTCGCCAAGACCGTCTTCAACACCGGCGCTGCCTCGTTCGGCCTGTTCAGCACCGTGCTGGCGGTCGGCGCGCTGGTCGGCGCGCTCGCCGGCACCGGCCGGCGCAGCCGGCCCTCGGTCTGGCTGGTGCTCGGCGCGGCGATCGGCTGCGCCAGCTTCGGCACGCTTGTCGGGCTCGCCCCCGCGTACTGGATGGTGGTGGCGCTCCTGATGCCCACCGGATTCTTCATGATCTTCTTCGCCCAGGCCGCGAACCAGCGGGTGCAGCTCGGCGTCGACGCCTCCTTCCGGGGCCGCGTGATGGCGCTGTGGGTGCTGGTGTTCCTGGGCACCAACCCGGTCGGCGCGCCGATCATCGGCTGGGTGGCCGAGCGGTTCGGCGCCGGCGCGAGCATCTGGATCGGTGGGCTGATCTCGCTGGTCGCCGCGCTGCTGGCGCTCACCTGGCAACTGCGCCGCTCCGGCGCCCGCCTGCGCCTGCGGGTGCTGCCGATGCCCCGCTTCTACGTGGTGTCCCCCGGCGCCGAGTGAAAGGAGGGGCCCCCTCTTAACGCATTCTGCATAGGAGGGGGCCCCGCTTAACACCCGCGCACCCGTACCCGCCGGTTTTGGCAAACGGGTGGCGGGTGCGTTCGGCAGGGCTTAGCTTCGATGTGTGGGATGGGGGCAGGGGCTGCTGCTGGCGCTGGCGATCCTCGCCGTCTGCTGCCTGCCCGCCCTCTTCGCGCTGATCTTCTGCGCCGACGAGATCCTCGACCGGGTCGCGTGCGGCTGGGCCGAGTGGCGGGAGCAGCACCGCGAGCGCCGCACCATCGCCCGGCTCGACCGGGCCATCGAGGCCGAGGCGCTGACCCGCGACATCGACCTCACCGAGTTCGAACGGGAGGGCCGCCGCCCGCTGGAGCAGCTCGCCGTCGACCTGCGCCGGCTCGGCGGCCACCGGCTCGCCGCCGCCGACCGCTCGGTGGTGTGGCACGGCGCGGTCATCGCGGCGTATGATGACCGGCTGCGCGCGGCCTGCCGCGCCCTCGGCATCGTCGAGCACCTGGCCGATCTGGACGGCGTCGACCGGGAGATCGAACGGGTACGCGTCGAAGGGTTGCTGCACGCCGCCGGGCTGCCCCTGCCGGCCGCCCGTGCGGCGCACCACCAGCGGCACCGCTGACCGGGTGCGGCTCTTCGCGGCGATCCACCCACCTCCGGCGGCGGTCACCGATCTCACGGCGCGGGTCGCCGAGCTGCGCATCGCCGCCAGCGTCGACGCGCGGCTCGCGGACCCGGCACACCTGCACCTCACGTTGGCCTTCCTCGGCGACGTGTCGGACGAGCGGCTGGTCGATGTCGAGAGCGCGCTCGGGCTGGCCGCGCAGAGCTTCCGGCACGGGCGGGTCAGCTCGCCGCGACTGCGTCTCGGTGGCGGGGGCACCTTCGGCGCGGGCCGGTCCACCGTGCTGTGGGTGGACGCGCGGGGCGCGACCGATGCGCTGGACATGCTCTCCCGCCTGGTCCGCCTCGCGTTGCACCGGGCCGAACTGCCGTACGACGACAAGCCGTTCCGGCCCCATCTGACCGTCGCCCGCCCGGGCGACCGCGTCCATCGCGCCGACGTGCGGGCCGACCGGGAGGCGCTGCACGGGTACGCCGGCCCGGAGTGGCCGGCCGACGAGCTGGTCCTGAACCGCAGCCACCTCGGCCGCGCGCCCCGCTACACCCGCCTCGCCGCCTGGTCGCTCCACCCCGCCGCCGGTTGTTAAAAGGGGGCCCCGCCTATGCAGAATGCGTTAAGAAGGGGCCCCTCCTTACACCTACCAGGCCCAGGCTTCGGGGCCGGGGCCGCCGTTGCCGATCGGCGGGAACAACTCGTCGAGGCGGGTCAGGGTGGAGTCGTCGAGGTGGACGTCGAGCGCGCCGAGGTTGCGGTCGAGCTGGTCCATGGTGCGCGGACCGACGATCGGGGCGGTCACGCCCGGCCGGGAGAGCAGCCAGGCCAGCGCCACATCGGCCGGGTCGCTGCCCAGGTCGGCGCAGAGCTTCTCGTACGCCTCGATGGTGTTGCGGTGTTCGGCCAGCGCGTCGGCCGAGCGGCCGGTGGCTCCCCGGGCCGCGCTGCCGTCGGCCATCTTCCGGATGATCCCGGAGAGCAGCCCGCCGTGCAGCGGCGACCAGGGGATGATGCCCAGCCCGTAGTGCTGCGCGGCCGGGATCACCTCCAGCTCGACGTGGCGGGTCAGCAGGTTGTAGATGGACTGTTCGGAGACGAGGCCGAGGAAGTTGCGCCGGCTGGCCGCCGCCTGCGCCTGGGCGATGTGCCAGCCGGCGAAGTTGGACGATCCGACGTAGAGCACCTTTCCCTGGGCGACGAGCGTCTCCATCGCCTGCCAGATCTCCTCCCACGGCGTGGTCCGGGAGACGTGGTGCATCTGGTAGAGGTCGATGGTGTCGGTCTGCAACCGCCGCAGCGAGTCCTCGCAGGCCCGGATGATGTGCCGAGCGCTCAGGCCCTGGTCGTTGGGCCAGTCGCTCATCTTGCCGTACACCTTGGTGGCCAGGACGACCTTGTCGCGGCGCCCGTCGCCCTGGGCGAACCAGCGGCCGACGATCTGCTCGGTGACGCCCTCGCCGAGCTTCCAGCCGTAGACGTTCGCGGTGTCGAAGAAGTTGATCCCGTGTTCCAGCGCCCGGTCCATGATGGCGAAGCTGTCCGGCTCGTTGGTCTGCGGCCCGAAGTTCATGGTGCCGAGACAGAGCCGGCTCACCGACAGGCCGGTGCGTCCCAGGTTGGTGTACTCCATGGGTCCACCCTGGCACGCGGGCACTTAGAGTGCCTCACTTTGCGTGTGCGCCCCAGGGTGGACCGGTGGATCAGGAGGACTCGCGGGCCGCCGGGCCACTGCCGAACAGGACGTCGTCCCAGCTCGGCAGCCGCTTGCGCGGCTTGCCGCCGGCTTCGCCGGACTCGGTGCCGGAACCGCCGGACGCCGGCGGGTTGCCGGTGCGCCGGGGCCGCAGCACCGCCAGCGAGGGTACGGCCGGGATCTCCTTCGGCGCGTCCGAGTCGTCGTCGAACGCCGACCCCTGGCCACCGCCGAGCAGCGCGGCGGCACCCCCGGCGACGGCCCGTTGCCGGGGCGCCTCGGAGCCGGCCAGCGCGGCCGGGGAGCGGGTGTCGAGGCCACGGCCGGACGTGCCGCCGAGCGGCCGGTCCAGCGAGGCGAGCAGCGCGTCCCGGCCGGCGCGGATCGGGTCCCGCCCCGGGCGGGCCTGCTCGACCCCGGACGGCAGGCCGTGCCCACCCCGGCTCGGCTCGCCGCGCGACGGGCCGGGCAGCGCGTGGCCGCCCCGCTCGGGCGCCGGCTCCTGGCCGAGGATCGGCGTGGGACGCTCGGCGCACAGGTATTGCGCCATATCGTCGTGCGCGATGACGTTCTGGCGGGACTTGTCGAGATCCCACACCGCCTGGGCGGTGGCCTTGCCGGACGGCCAGGTGGCGATGATCCGCCAGGTGCCGTCGTCGCGGCGGTAGGCGTCCCAGGAGATCTTCTCGGTGTCGATGCCGTGCTGGGCCAGCCGGCCGTTGACCACCTCGGCCAGCGGGGTCGGCTTGTCGGCGCCCTTGAGCCGGGTGCGGCGGGCGTGCTGGGCGAGCATGGCCCGCTCCTGGAGCACCGGGCCGGCGTAGCGCAGCACCCGGTCGACCGGGACGCCGGCGATGCGGGCGACGTCCTCCGCGGACTCGCCGGAGCGGATCCGGGCCTGGATGTCGCGCGGGGACAGCGACGGCGTGGGGTCGGTGGCGGCCGGCACCACGGCGAGCGGGGTCGCGCCCGGCTCGGCGTGCAGCGCCGTGGCCACGCGCTCGTCGATGGGCAGGGCGAGCAGGCGGCCCACCTCGTCGGTGAGCACCAGGGCCTGGCCGTCCTCGGAGAGAGCGACGAAGCGTACTGGGCGCATCGGCTTGCCTCCGTCCCGCTTCGCTGGCCGTCACGCCACGAGCCGGCCACCCGGGCGTCTCGAACCACCGTACGCTCATCTTCCCGGCGGTGGGGAGAGCGACACCCCGGCATGTCGCGACTGAGCTGCGGCGATGGTCACGTTGGGTGGTCGCCGGGGCCCCGGCGACCACCCACCGTCACGGCGTGATCAGAGTCGCTCCACCACGTGGTCGATGCACGCGGTGAGCGCCTCGACGTCGGCCGGCTCGACGGCCGGGAAGAGCGCCACCCGCAGCTGGTTGCGGCCGAGCTTGCGGTAGGGCTCGGTGTCGACGATGCCGTTGGCGCGCAGCACCTTGGCGATCGCGGTCGCGTCCACTCCGTCGGCGAAGTCGACGGTGGCGACCACGTTGGAGCGCAGCGCCGGGTCCGACACGAACGGGCTGGCGAACGACGAGCGCTCGGCCCAGCCGTAGACGGCGGCGGCGCTCTCGGCGGTGCGCTTGGCCGCCCAGGCCAGCCCGCCCTGCGCGTTCATCCAGTCGGTCTGCTCGGCGGCCAGGAAGATGGTGGCCAGCGCCGGCGTGTTGTAGGTCTGCTCCAGCCGCGAGTTGTCGATCGCGGTGACCAGGTCGAGGAAGGCCGGGATGTAGCGGCCGGACTCCTTGATCTCACCGGCCCGGGCCAGCGCGGCCGGCGACATCAGGGCCAGCCAGAGGCCGCCGTCGGAGCCGAAGCACTTCTGCGGGGCGAAATAGTAGACGTCGGTCTCGGCGACGTCGACGTCCAGCCCGCCGGCGCCGGAGGTGGCGTCGACCAGCAGCAGCGAGCCCTCGTCGGCGCCCGGCACCCGGCTGATCGGCACCGCGACGCCGGTGGAGGTCTCGTTGTGCGGGGTGGCGTAGACGTCCACGCCGGCCTCGGCGACCAGGGACGGGGCGGTGCCCGCCGCGGACTTGCGGACGGTCGGCTCGCCCAGGAACGGCGCGTCGGCTACCGACTTGGCGAACTTCGCGCCGAACTCGCCGAAGCTGGCGAACTGGGCCCGGTCGCGGATCAGGCCGAACGCGGCGACCTCCCAGAACGCGGTGGTGCCACCATTGCCGATCACCACCTCGTAGCCCTCGGGCAGGGAGAAGAACTCGGCCAGCCCGCGGCGCAGCCGGGCGACCTGGTCGCGGACCGTCTTCTGCCGGTGCGACGTGCCCAGGTAGCTGGTGGCGACGTCGGCGAGCGCGGAGACCGCCGCCGGACGGACCTTGGACGGGCCGCAGCCGAAACGTCCGTCGGCGGGCTTGAGGTCGTCGGGAATCCGGATGGTCGGTGCGTCAGCCACGGTTGTCTCGATCCTTCCGCATGGGCGAGGGCGGGCCCTGTTCCTGCGGGCGCGGACCGACGACCGGCTCGTGCGCCGGGCGCACGGGACGGCCGGGATCCGAACCCGGCCGGCAGCGCTGCCGGCCCCCATCCTCGCACCCACCCCGCCGCGACCGACCGCTGGTCCCACGCCGAACCTTGAGGCGTACGCCACAGAGCGGGTGTTAAAAGGGGCCCCCGCCTATGCAGAATGCGTTAAGAAGGGGCCCCTCCTTACACCTCAGACGTTGTGCGGGATGGCGTCCCAGCCCTCGACCTGCTGCGGCTTGCGGGTGGCCGGGCCGACGTAGGTGGCCGACGGGCGGACCAGCCGCTGGAGCTTCTTCTGCTCCAGGATGTGCGCGGACCAACCGCCCATCCGGGCGCAGGTGAACATCGAGGTGAACATGTGCGCCGGCACCTCGGCGAAGTCGAGCACCACGGCCGACCAAAACTCGACGTTGGTGGCGAGCACCCGGTCCGGGCGGCGGGCCTGGAGCTCGGCCAGGGCGGCCTTCTCCAGCGCCTCGGCGACCTCGAAGCGCGGCGCGCCCAGCTCCTTCGCGGTGCGCCGCAGCACGCGGGCACGCGGGTCCTCGGCCCGGTAGACCCGGTGCCCGAAGCCCATCAGCCGCTCGCCGCGGTCGAGCACGCCCCGGACGTAACCCTCGGCGTCGCCGCTGCGCTCGACCGCCTCCAGCATGGTGAGCACCCGCGACGGCGCGCCGCCGTGCAGCGGACCGGAGAGCGCGCCGATGCCGGAGGAGATGCAGGCGGCGGCGTCCGCACCGGTGGAGGCGACGATCCGGGCGGTGAAGGTGGAGGCGTTCAGGCCGTGCTCGGCGGCCGAGATGAAGTATGCGTCGACGGCCTTGACGTGCCGCGGGTCGGGCTCGCCCCGCCAGCGCTTCATGAACCGCTCGACGATTGTCGACGCCTTGTCGATCTCCTTCTGCGGGACGGCCGGCAGGCCCAGCCCGCGCGCCGACTGGGCGACGAAGGACAGCGCGGTGACCGACACCCGGGCCAGGTCCTCGCGGGCCTGCGAGTCGGAGATGTCGAGGAGTTGGCTGAGACCCCAGTAGGGGGCCAGCATGGCGACCGCGGACTGCACGTCGACCCGGATGTCGCCGGAGTGCACCGGCACCGGGAACGGCTCGGCCGGCGGCAGGCCCGGGCCGAACCGGCCGTCCACCAGCAGCGCCCAGACGTTGCCGAAGGAGACCTGGCCGATCAGATCCTCGATGTCCACGCCCCGGTAGCGCAGCGATCCGCCGGCGCGGTCGGGTTCGGCGATCTGGGTCTCGAAGGCTACGACGCCCTCCAGGCCCGGCTTGAAATCGGACATGTCGTCTCCTGGCTTCCGGCTCGGTGCGCCCGGTCGGGCCGATCCGGCCCCGCAGCTCAGGCGACCCTCAGGGATGTGGTTCGTGACATCTTGCCCGGTGAGTAACCATGCGCGCGACCCGCAGCCACTGTGCGCCACGCGACATCCCCGCCGGTGGACGCCGGTGCGGATAGGAGAAGACTGGGCTGCGGGGCCTGGCCAGCGTCGGGGGACGCGGGCGCGCCCGGGAGAGGAACGGCGAGAGTGACAGGCGACACACCCGCCCCGGCCGGCATGCGGAACGAGTACGCGGCCGACCTGGGCCTGACCGAGGCGGACCTGGCCGCGGACTGGCACACCCAGTTCGCCCGCTGGTTCGCCGACGCGGTGGCCCACCCGCTGCCGGAGCCGAACGCGATGGTGGTGGGCACCGCCGACGACCGGGGCCGGCCCAGCGGCCGGACCGTGCTGCTCAAGGGCTACGACGCGGAGGGCTTCGTCTTCTATACCAACCACCGGTCCCGCAAGGGCGCCGAGCTGGCCGGCAACCCGTGGGCCAGCCTGGTCTTCCCGTGGTTCCCGATGCAGCGGCAGGTGACCGTCACCGGCCGGGTGGAGCAGGTCACCCGGGCGGAGACCGAGGCATACTTCGCGGTCCGGCCGCGCGGCTCGCAGCTCGGGGCGTGGGCCAGCACCCAGTCCGCGGTGGTGCCGGACCGGGCGGCGCTGGACGCGGGGTACCGGGCCGCCGCGGAACGCTTCGCCGGCGTCGAGCCGATCCCCGCGCCGCCGCACTGGGGCGGGTTCCGGGTCCGCCCGGAGACGGTGGAGTTCTGGCAGGGCCGGGCCGGCCGGCTGCACGACCGGCTGCGGTTCCGGCGGGCGGACGGCGCCGACTGGGTCGTCGAGCGGCTAGCGCCGTGAGCCAGGTCAAGCAGGCCCGGCCGGATGGGCCGCGCCGCTGGGCGATCGACCTGCGCCCGCTGGGCGTGCCCGCGTACCGGCGGGTGTGGCTCGGCAACGCGGTGGCGATGTTCGGCTTCCAGTTCACCGCCGTCGCGGTGCCGGTGGAGATGTTCGACCTCACCGGCGGTTCGTTCTGGGTCGGGCTGCTCGGCGTCGCCGGGTTCGTGCCGCTGCTGGTCTTCGGGCTGTGGGGCGGCGCGGTCGCCGACGCCCGGGACCGGCGTCGGGTGCTGCTCGCGGCTGGCGCGCTGCTCTGGGCCGCGACGCTCGGGCTCCTGGTGCAGTCGCTGGCCGGGGCGGGTAGCCCGGTGCTGCTCCTGCTGCTGGTGGGCGTGCAGGCGGTGGCGTTCGCGATCACCTCGCCGGCCCGCAGCGCGATCCTGCCCCGGCTGGTGCCGGCCGAGCTGGTGCCGGCGGCCACCACGCTGAACTACACCACGTTCACCGCCGCGGCCGTCTTCGGCCCGCTGGCCGTCGGGCTGATCTTCGCCACCTGGCGCGTCGACACGGGGCTGCCGGTCGCGTACGGGTTGGACGCGCTGCTGTTCACCGTCTCGCTCTGGGCGACGCTGCGGCTGCCGGCGATGCCGCCCGAGCCGGACCCCGGCGGGGGCGTCCGCCGGGCCGGGCTGGGCAGCATCGTGGACGGCTTCCGCTATCTGGCCACCACGCCGGTGCTGCTGCTCTCCTTCGCCATCGATTTGATCGCGATGATCCTGGCGATGCCGCGGGCGCTCTTCCCGGAGTTGGCGCAGGAGCGTTTCGGCGGCGGCGCGGCGGTCGGCTGGCTCTACAGCTCCATCGCCATCGGCGCGATGCTGGGCGGGCTCACCTCCGGCTGGATCGGCCGGGTCCGCCGGCAGGGGCTGGCGCTCGCCGTGGCGGTGGTGGGCTGGGGCCTGGCGATCGCGCTCGCCGGGCTGGCCGGCCGGCTCTGGCTGGCGGTGCTGCTGCTGGGCGTGGCCGGCGCCGCCGATCTGGTCAGCGCGACCTTGCGGCAGTCGATGCTGCTGGTCTACGCGCCGGACCGGATGCGCGGCCGGCTCCAGGGGGTGAACACGGTGGTGGTGGCCGGCGGGCCGCGCCTGGGCGACCTGCGGGCCGGCGCGACGGCCGCCGGGTTCGGCACCGGCGTCGCCATGGTGGGCGGGGGTCTCGCCGCCGCCGTGCTGGCGACGCTGCTGGTGGTGGCGTTCCCCGCGCTGGTCCGATATCGCGCCGCCATCCCCGCCGAGGACGGTCGCGGACGGTAGGGTCGCCGAATGGGGAAAGACGTGCGGGCGCCCTCCGGGACACAGTGGACCATCTCCGCCGACGGCCACGAGGCCGTCGTGGTGCAGGTCGGCGGCGGGCTGCGGGCCTATCGGCACGACGGGGTGGACTACCTCGACGGGTACGCCGAGGACGAGCTGAGCCCCGGTTCGGCCGGGCACGTGCTGGCGCCCTGGCCCAACCGGATCCGGGACGGCATCTACACGTTCGCCGACCGTTCGTTCCAGCTCGACCTGACCGAGCCGGAGCGGCGCAACGCGCTGCACGGCCTGGTCAACTGGGTCCGGTGGGAGTTGATCGAGCAGGACCCGGCGAGCGTGACGATCGGCTACGACCTGCCGCCGACCCCCGGCTACCCGTGGTCGTTGCGGCTGCGTAGCCGGTGGAGCGTCGGCCCGGACGGCCTGCGCGCCGAGCACGAGGTGACGAACCAGGCCGGCGAGCCGGCACCGTTCGGTTTCTCCGTGCACCCCTATTTCCAACTACCCAAGGTCGCGGTGGACGACCTGCTGCTGCGGGTGCCGGGGCGCAACCGGGTGCTGGTCGACAGTCGGCTGCTGCCGGTGGCGGCGACCGACGTGACCGGCACCGAGTACGACTTCACCAGCCCCCGGCCGATCGGCGACCTGGTGCTCGACCTGGCCTTCGGCGACGTGACGCGGGACGCCGACGGCGGTTCGGCGGTGACGCTCGGCGCGCCGGACGGCACCTCCGGCGTGCGGATCTGGGCCGACCGCGAGTTCGGCTGGTGGCAGGTGTTCACCGGGGACACCCTCGGCGGGGAACGGCACCGCCGTTCGGTCGCGGTGGAGCCGATGACCTGCCCGGCGGACGCGTTCCGGTCCGGCAAGGATCTGATCACGCTCGCCCCGGGGCAGACCTGGCGGGGCGCCTGGGGCGTGCGGCCGGGGGCCTGAGCGTGGAGTTCGCCGACGTGGTCCGGCGTCGTCGGATGGTCCGCAACTACGACCCCGACCGCCCGGTGCCGCCGGCGACCGTGGACCGGCTGCTGGAGCACGCGGTCCGGGCCCCGTCGGCCGGTTTCGCGCAGGGCTGGGGCTTCCTGGTGCTGGAGGAGCCGGCCGACCGGGAGCGGTTCTGGGCCGCGACCACGCCCGAGGGCGGCGGCCGGGAACGCTGGCTGGCCGGGATGCGCCGGGCCCCGCTGATCGTGGTGCCGCACGCCAACCGGGACGCCTACCTGGACCGCTACGCCGAGCCGGACAAGGGCTGGGCGGACCGCGCCGAGGAGCGCTGGCCGGTGCCCTACTGGTTCGTGGACACCGGCTTCGCCGCGCTGCTGATGCTGCTCACCGCCGTGGACGAGGGGTTGGGCGCCTGCTTCTTCGGCATCCCGCCACAGCGGACCGGGGCCTACCGGGAGGCCTTCGGGGTGCCGCCGGAACTCCACCCGATCGGCGCGGTCACCATCGGTTATCGGGCCGTCGACCACAGGTCACCGTCGCTGCGGCGGGGGCGGCGTCCGGTGGATGATGTGGTGCGGCGGGGGCGGTGGAGCTGAGCCGCTAGGCTGGCACCCACATCGTCAGCCGGGCCTGGGGGAGGAGAGCGCGCCGTGATCTTCAGGGCGGTCCGGGACGGGCGTCCCTACCCGGAGCACAACTTCACGCTGAAGCAGTGGGCCGAGATCCCACCGCGTCCGCTGCGGCTGGATCAGCTCATCACCACCAAGCGGGAACTGGCGCTGGACAAGCTGCTCGCGGAGGACTCCACCTTCTACGGCGACCTCTTCCCGCACGTGGTGCAGTGGAACGGCGGCCTCTACCTGGAGGACGGCCTGCACCGGGCGCTGCGCGCCGCGTTGCAGCAGCGCAACCAGATCCACGCCCGGGTGCTCGTCCTGGGCGAACAGGGCGAGTGACGCCCTCCTGAGTCTTGGTTAAGGTGGCGCCATGTCTCCACTCGACCTGCTCGACCTCGACGCGTCGCTGAGCGAGGAGGAACGCCAGATCCGCGCCGTCGTGCGCCAGCTCGTGACCGACCGGGTCCGCCCGCACGTCGCCGGCTGGTACGAGGACGGCGAGGTGCCGGTGCGCGAGCTGGCCCGCGAGTTCGGCAAGCTGGGCCTGCTCGGCATGCACCTGACCGGCTACGGCTGCGCCGGGGCGTCCGCCGTCGCGTACGGGCTGGCCTGCCTGGAGCTGGAGGCCGGTGACTCCGGCGTCCGTTCGCTGGTCTCGGTGCAGGGCTCGCTGGCCATGTACGCGATCTGGCGCTTCGGCAGCGAGGAGCAGAAGCAGCGTTGGCTGCCGGCCATGGCGACCGGTGACACGATCGGCTGCTTCGGGCTGACCGAGCCGGACCACGGCTCCGACCCGGCGTCGATGGCCACCCGGGCCCGCCGCGACGACGACGACTGGATCCTCACCGGCGGCAAGATGTGGATTACCAATGCGCCGATCGCCGATGTCGGCGTCGTCTGGGCCCGCACCGAGGAGGGCGTGCGGGGCTTCGTCGTACCCATGGACACGCCGGGTGTGACGGCGCGCGAGATCCGGCGCAAGATGTCGCTGCGCGCGTCGTCGACCGGCGAGATCGCGCTCGACGACGTGCGGCTGCCGGCGGACGCCCGACTTCCCGACGCGGCCGGCCTGAAGGCGCCGCTGAGCTGCCTGACCGAGGCCCGGCACGGCATCGTCTGGGGTGCGCTCGGCGCGGCCCGGGACTGCCTGGAGACCGCCCTGGATTACGCGGGCAGCCGCACCCAGTTCGGCCGGCCGCTGGCCGGCTTCCAGCTCACTCAGGCGAAGCTCGCCGACATGGCGGTGGAGTGGAACAAGGGGCTGCTGCTGGCGCTGCACCTGGGCCGGCTCGCCGACGCCGGCACGCTGCGCCCCGAGCAGGTGAGCGTGGGCAAGCTGAACAACGTGCGGGAGGCGCTCGCCATCGCCCGGCAGTGCCGCACCATCCTCGGCGCGAACGGCGTCTCCGGTGACTATCCGGTGATGCGGCACGCGAACAACCTGGAGAGCGTGCTCACCTACGAGGGCACCTCGGAGATCCACCAGCTCGTCATCGGGCAGCGGCTGACCGGCCTCTCCGCGTTCGCCTGACCTGCTCTTTCCCCCGATCGGGGCGCTCGGCGAGCGAGTGTCGCACGGTGCCCGTACCGTCATTGTCAGTCGATGCGTGGACGAGGACGGTGAGGGCGATGGACCGCGACGGTGACACCCACCAGCCCACCAGGGAGTTCCCGGAATACCCGACCGGCGAGTCCCTGCACGAGCGGTCGGCCTACCCGCCCGACCCGGGTTCGGGCGTCCCCGCGCGGGCCGGGGGTGGCCCGGCACGGGGCCTGCTCTGGTTGCTCGGTGCGGCGGCGCTGGTGGTGGTGGTGCTGCTCGGCGTGCAGGCGACGGGTCTGCTGCCCGACTTCCGCAACCCCTTCGCCAAGGAACAGACCGACCGCAGCCAGCCGCCGCTGCTCACGTCGATCCGCGACCTGAGCCGCTACGTCGCGGCGGAAGGCAACTTCCAGGTGGTGGTCGACGTGCAGAACGACCGGCGCAACGTGCCCGATTTCCTGCTCAACGAGCGCACGCTCTTCGTCGGGGCGGGTCGGGTCGAGGCGTACGTGGACTTCGCGAAGATCGGCGACGGGGCGGTGGTGGTCTCCGAGGACGGCAAGTCCGTCGAGATCAAGCTGCCCGCGCCGCAACTCGGCGAGACCGACCTCGACATGGACAAGAGCTATGTCTTCGCCGAGGAGCGGGGCCTGATCAACCGGCTCAACGACCTGGTGTCGGGCGACCCCAACCGGCAGCAGCAGATCTACAAGCTGGCCGAGGACCGGATCACCGCGGCGGCGAGGGACAGCGGCCTCGCCGACCGGGCGCAGGAGAACACCCGCAAGATGCTGGAGGGGCTGCTGCGTTCCCTCGGCTACGAGAAGGTGACCATCACCTACCCGGCACCCTGACCCGACGCGACGCGCCCCGCTTTCAAATCGTTCGGGCGGGGCGCGTCGTCGGGTCCGGGTCAGCGGGTGGCGAGGTAGCGGTCCTCGTTCGGCATCAGCACCCACAGGATCAGATAGACGATCACCTGGGTGCCGGGCAGCAGCAGCGACAGCACGAACAGCAGCCGGACCACACCGGCGGACATGCCGAACCGTCGCGCGAGGCCGGCGCAGACACCGGCGAGCATGCGCCCCTCACGGGGCCGGACCAGTTTGCGACTCATCGTCGTCTCCCACTTCTGCGGCGATCCGCCGCGCTGATTCCACGGTAGAGAGGGGATGCACGCCGTGCCCTCGGCCCCGAGGAGGATCGGCGACCCGGGCACCCTAGGTACTTACCCCGGACCACCCGCACCGACGCATCCACAGACATCCACCGATGCCCGCCCTGGCTCGGGCCTCCCGGGCCGCCGCCGGGCGACTTCCCGTTCCTGTTGCGGTCCCTCGGTCGGTCGCGGTAGCGACCGGATCTCGGGAGCGGATTTCCACCTCTTGGGAAGCGGGGAGATCTTGGTAGGAAAGTGCCCCTGGAGGGGCCGGTTGGTACCAAGATCGCCGG